>JAGRAY010000058.1 GCA_020434375.1 Bdellovibrionales bacterium
CCCCTTCGGCCAGCGAAGCTGCAAAAGTAAATACTCCGGACGTAAGTCCGGAGAAATTTATTAAAAATGAATGGCAGATTTGTCCTGTGTGTGAATCCACGGATGCATTTTTGTGTAAAGCCATTCCGCGAAAGTTGTTTTTGTCGATACTTATTCCGATGTTGATAGTGGCGTTTGTTTTACTCTTAAAAAACTGGTGGTGGGGTTTTGGTTTTCTCGTGATATTGCTTGCTATTGATTTGATGCTTTATCGCTGGTTACCCAATATGCTTGTATGTTATGGGTGTCAGTCAGAATTTAGAGGTTTTAAAATAAAAGATGGTTTAAGTTTTGATCATCATGTGGCCGAAAGATATCGGCAAAGACAAGCACAATAAAAGGGAGAGGATATGGAAAAATTTCGTGCAGATATTGGCTTACTGATACTTAGACTGAGTTTTGGAGGTATCATGCTTTTTTCTCATGGCTTGGGAAAATTACTAAAATTTTCAGCGCTCAAAGGGACATTTCCTGATCCGCTGGGTGTTGGTTCAACGTTAAGTCTTTCTTTGGCCGTTTTTGCAGAATTTTTTTGTGCATTGTTTGTTGTCTTGGGAATTTTAACAAGACCCGCACTTGTGCCATTGATGATTACGATGATTGTCGCTGCTGGCATCATTCATGGTGCAGATCCTTGGTCTAAAAAAGAAATGGCCGTTTTGTTTTTGACGGGCTATCTCTCACTTTGGTTAACGGGTCCAGGGAGATTTTCACTGGACTTTATGATTCGAAAACGACTGTAGGGTAACCGAGCGTGCTCCCAAGTTTTCAAAGCCAGGATCCTGTTTCAAAAATCGGTCTCAGACTGTCGGGATTAAAAGAACGCGTGTCCAGTCTTTTAAAGCAAATGGGCCGCGACGATTCTGTAATGATCGTCGCATCGTCGCGCGCACTGATGGCCGACCCTGTTATGCATGCGGCGCAAGCGGGGATAAGGCATTTTTGTGAAGAATTTCTTCCTGAAGGTATTTCAAAAAAGCCTGTGGTTGATCATCGTGTGCCCGGCTTAACATGGCACTTTTGCGGTCGAATCCCAAATCAAAAAATGAAACTCGCCGTCGACAATTTTGATTGGATACACTCCATCGATAAAATCACACAATTGAGTGCACTTCGCGAAGCTTTGGGGCATAGGGAAAAAAAAGTGTCCATCCTCATTGAGGTGAACCCCCTAGGCGTTGAAAAACGAAATGGCGCGAATCCATCGGACCTTGAAGCGATAATCACACAGATTCAAGGTATTCCAAATGCTAACTTTAAAGGTCTGTCTTTTAAAACAGAGCATTTTTTAACGTTGGATAAGGCGGCGGAAGGTTTTAAAAGGATGCAAGATATTTTCGAAAATCTAAAATCCAATGGTGTTTTACCTAAAGAGGGCATGCATTTGGCCATGGGCAGTTCACGAGATTATGAGTCTGCCATTTTGCAAGGTTCAACCATGATTCGCCAAGGTTCAAGTATTTTCGGAGAAGATGCCTACCAAATGATGGGCGGTAATGAACTTGAAACATTTGATTTGTAAAATGATATCAATCATATCATTGATATCCAGGTGAAATAGAGCTTTTGATGACAATGACAAGCATAGGTGCAGCCATTCAACGTTTTGAGTTCACATTCGAATTGAGCTAGAAGGCGATGCAGCGTGTTCTCAAATATCAGGGGATAAAAGTTTGGAGCCCGCGAGAGGCGATAAAAAATAGAGTGACACACAACTGATTTTTAGAATTATTGATCGGATTTGCAACCTACGTATAAGGCTCTCAAAAACATCTTGACGCACTGTGCTTTTTGTTTTAGTTCATCTTGAATTGGGGGAATTATGAAGTTTAAAGTTACAGCTCTGTTAGCTGTTATGGGTTTGTATAGTTCGATGAGTTTTGCTCGGGAAGTAGAAACTTGCAAAGGTTCGTGTGCCGCATCAGCTACGTTTGCCGAAGGCGCGATCGGAAGACTTGGACAAAAGACCATTTTTGGAAATCTTGCTTCACCTCAATTGCCCAGTGGATGGAGAATATTAACCAACGATGGTATTTTGACACTTCTAGACGGCCCGGAAGAAGTCTCTAATGCCACCGATGCTAGGCAATGTTTGCAGATGACTGCACTGCAATGCCAAACTTACGTGGAAGATCTTGAGATAACCTTTGGCGCGGCACTTCAATCTGTTGAATTTTTATATAACGAAGAAGCGCATCAACTTTTGGATCGGATGTATCCATACGAACTCGATATCTTTGCCAGTTGTGAGTGTAATCATGGTGATGATGAAAGCAATGTCATTCAAATTTATAATATATTAAATTTGAAATCGCGTGATGCTATCAGGGAGTATTTTTCTATGCCTGCCTTGGAGCCATCATTGACTCCACTGGAAAATCGTAGCAATATTTCGCATCTGCCAGAGCTACGCGACCTAGATGTGATTTTTCAGTTAACAGCGAAACCAAATATGGGTCTTATAGACTATCTGCACCAAGATGTTCGCACAGGTATTGTATTTACTGAGAAAGGAAGTTTTTTGCTTCATCATCTTTTTACGAATACGAATATTTTTAATGATGATGAAAAACGGGCTTTAAAAGACATTCGATACTTTAAAGAAGCTATCGCCTTTGCAAACGAATATTATGAAAAACAGTTTTATGAAATGATGGAAAAGAAAACGGGTTTTAAAATGCCCGGAAGAGAAGATATCGATAGCATTAGCGCTTTTAGTGAAGCCAGTAGAGTTGCGTTATTAGCATTGCGAAGCAAGGGGGATATTAGGAAAGCTGCGATTGTCATTTTGACGGATGTTATCCGTCAAAAAGCAGCTGCCGCATCACATTCCCTCGATGTCGAATTTCAGGAGGATCCCAGCTATCTTTTTGACTTTATTATTGATAGACCGGACATTCGTTCACTCTATGAGAAAGACCCACGCTACGTAGCTGTTCGTAACAATGTACGCGTGAGCCTTTCGATTTTTGAAAAACTGACGGCATTTGAACTATTTCTTCAGAAATACGAAAATTGAATCTGGCCAAAAACGTTCTAAACGCGATGAGTGTTTAGGTAGATCTCTGTTTAGAAGTCGACATCGTCTTTGAGCTGATATTCAGCAAATTGAAACATTTTTCATTGTTTGAGTGTTGAATGGGTCTCATTTTGCCACCATAGTATGGCAGATAAATTGCAACTTACTTTCCTAGATGATGAAGACAAATGAAGGAATCAGTTTCGTTTTGGTATTAACCCTATCAATGTTATCTGCGTGCAGTACGAATAAAACGGGAACAGATGGTGTGCGACGTCCTCCTACAACACAAGAGTTAGATACGTTTCATCAAGCATTAGATGCTTTTTTGGATCAAAGGCTTGACGGACCTTCTCAGAAAATTCAAGAACTTCTCGATCTTGCTCAAGCTAACTACATTCGTGTAGAAGACTCTGAAATGCTTTTGCGTCAAGGTCGATTTCGATACCCCGACTCCCCCCAAACTCCGGGGCAAATAACCTATGACATACCAGTAGAATGTTACCATGTAGATTATCAATCTGTTTACCATATATACATTCCTCCAGAATATGATTCCAAACGAGCATATCCACTAGTTGTTGTTGGACACGGAGGAAATAGCAATATGACAGCTTTAGAGAGTCGTGACACGGCGAAGACATATATTGATGCATATCGGCCGGCATGGGGTACTTATCTTGACGGAATCGTTGTTGCACCCGCAACAGAATATGGTTGGAGCCCCATAGGTGATTCTCTTATTTTTTCCGTGATTTCGAAAGTTTCCAGAGAATATCATATTGATGCTGATAAAATATATATCATCGGGCAGTCTATGGGGGGGCACCTTGCATGGAGAAGTGGTATTAACCACAATGACCGATACGCTGGTATTGCGCCTCAAAGCGGTGGCTACACAGACTTTATTAATGATAGAACGATTGAAAATCTATTTGGGATCTCTGGTTATGCTACCTGGGGGAATGTTGAGCCGTATGGTCTTACGCAAACCAATCAAGAGTTGAAAGCATGGCTCGAGGTTCATAACTTTCCATATAAGATGGTTCAAAAAAATGGAGGCCATTACATCTACGGCGACGAACAAACGCTCATGGTAGACTACTTAAACAGATTCAGAAGAAATTTGTATAAGCGTAGAAATTATTTTCGTGGAAAGGGAACCATGCGCTACGTAAGCAATTGGGCCGGCCAAAATGTAACAATTTTTGACAATAGGACATATCGCATGAACCAACGAAATTGGATTGAGCTAGAGCCACGAAAAGATCAGTTTGGAAATGTCGATAGTATAACCCAAGCCATATATGGAGAGATAGACTCGCCGAATAACCGTATCGTACTTACATCAGAGAATGTTCAAAAGATGAATGTGCTATTACACCCGGACATGGGCTTAGATCTTTCCCAGCCGGTAGTCATTGAGGTCAACGGTGATGTAGAATATCGAGACATTCCAATTTCTAGTCTGCGGACTTTACTTGAACGTGTTCTAGAATTTGACGATCGCGGTCGTATTTTTTACGCAGAGATTCCGCTCGATGTGAATTCAAGTCAAACGGTCCTCCCGCCCCACTATGAGGTGGATGAGCTTCCAATCTAAATTCTGTGCTATTCAAAATTAAAGGCGTTAACACTATTTTCGAATTTTTTGCATTCGTCTCATATTGCGTTCGGTTTCGCGTTTTTTGATGGTTTCGCGTTTCATGATATTTTTTTTGCCTTTGCCAAGACCTATTTCTAGCTTGATGCGACCGCGCTTAAAATAGGCTTTCAGGGGAACAATGCTCATGCCATTTCGCTGAACTTCTGCAGTAAGCCTGTTGATTTCTCTGCGATTGAGTAGGAGTTTTCGCCTTCGTGTTGGGCTCAAAGGGTCCTTCCCTTGATGAACGTAGGGTTTAATATAGGCACCTTCAATATACAACTCGCCGTCTTTGGTTAGAATAAAAGATTCTTTGAGTTCAAACCCACCTTCACGAATAGATTTAACTTCCGCACCTTTTAAGGCAAGCCCTGCTTCGAACTTATCTTCAATATGATATTGAAACCGTGCCTGACGGTTTTCTATCATGGGTTCTTTCTTCTTGATGTTGGGCTTGGTGCTCATGGTTTGATTTTAAGACGGTTATTTTCAGGGTTGATCATACCTCCTGAAACAATAAGGCGAAACGCCTCTTCAATGCTCCAGTCAAGTTCGGTCACTTCGTCTTTTGGAATAAAGAGTAAAAAACCGCTGGTTGGATTTGGAGTCGTAGGCACAAATACATTAAGCATGGGTTTGCCCGTGATATCACTTGCTGCATGAAGTCCTTCTCCCGTTAAAAACCCGATGCTATAGCTATTGCTATGAGGAAACCTAATCATCACGACTTTATTGAATTCTTGCTCTCCTTGCCTGGCATAAGTCTGAACAATGTCCCGAACAACCTTGTAAATACTTCGAGCTAGTGGAATATGATCCACAATAGAATCACTTAACTGAATAAGTTGTTTGCCGACATAATTTCGGCTTAGTGCACCTAACGCCAAAATACATAAGACAGATATCGCAATACCTAAACCAGGAATAGGAATGCCAAGGAGTTGATGCGGATGAAATCTTTCGGGAATAATGTAGAGAAAACGTCCGTGATCAATGGCAAAAATATTGTCAAAAAAAGCAATGATCCAAAATAAAAATTTGACCGTAATAACCAACGGAAGAAATACAATGATTCCAAAAATGAAATAGCGTTTTACAGCGATTTTAAAAATTCTTAATATTTTCATAGTCGAATTCCACAGAAAATATATGATGCGCGAATCATGAGCAACAAAAGGTTAACATATTCTAAAGCGGGTGTAAGTATTGAGCGAGGGGACCAGTTTGTTTCGGCCATTTCTAAAATGGTTAAGGCGACAAAGCGATCTGAAATTGAATCTTCTGTAGGAGGTTTTGCGGCACTATCTAAAATGCCTAGAGCTTATAAAGACCCAAGACTCGTTGTTTCTACAGATGGTGTTGGCACCAAAGTATTACTCGCAAAGCAGCTTAAAATTTTTAATTCGGTAGGTATCGATTTGGTGGCAATGTCAGTCAACGACATACTAACGTTAGGCGGAGAGCCACTCTTATTTTTAGACTACTTGGCAACCTCTAAAATCAACTTAAAAATCGCTAAGTCTCTTATTGAAGGCATCGCTAAAGGATGTAAGCAAGCTGGGTGTGCTTTGGTGGGGGGCGAAACTGCCGAAATGCCACAAGTGTATCGAAACGGAGATTTTGATCTGGCAGGTTTTTGCGTTGGCGTGGTCGAGAAGCAAAGGATCATCGATGGTCGACAGGTGAAACCGGGTGATACGATCTTTGGCATACCCTCGACGGGTGTACACTCCAATGGCTTTAGTCTGGTTCGAGCTATTCTAAAAAAGAAAAGGATTAAACTTCATAGCACACCCAAGGGGTTTAAGAGCCAGATTGGAAAACTTCTTCTGGCACCAACAAAGATATACGTTAAGGACGTTCAGGCGATTTTGAAACGTATTCAACCCAAAGCGATGGCTCATATCACAGGAGGGGGTATTGAGGGTAATTTAGTACGTGTATTGCCCAAAGGTATGCAGGCAGAGATCCATTTAAAATCGTGGACGGTTCCCCTATTGTTTAGGTGGCTTCAATCCCAGGGTGATGTTTCGAGCAAAGATATGTTTCGTACGTTTAATATGGGAATTGGCTATATCTTAGTGGTTTCAAAGAAAGACGAAAAATTTGTGCAGCAGTCCATTCGAGGTGTTAAAAAGATAGGCACCATAACGTCTCATTCTTCGAAGAAATCAAACGCAAAAGTTATTTTTAAATCATAAAATTTTATTTATTGTCGCCTTGATTGTCAGTGGGAGAAGGGGCTTTCCCTCGGTAGGTAATAAGCCCATGCGTAGGGTCATAAGGCGAAACACCAACGGTGACATGGTCGCCAAGAATCACTCGAATGTGTCGTCGTCGCAGCTTTCCAGCTAACTTGGCAGCGAGTCTCATGCCTTTTGGTCCTTCAATAATAAAGTTGCCACCAGCAGCGACTTCAACAACTTTTCCTTCAATAAATACAAGATCTTCTTTAGACATATCGTTGGCAGTGTATACCACAGTGCTAAATAGTTTCAACGAATCAGGTAAATTAAGCAGGGTGACATGATGAGCCAGAGGTATCCGGGGTCACTTGATCGTTGTTCTCGACTTCACCCCATAGGGTCTCAAAGCCAATCTACCCAAGGTGAAGCCGCTGAGGGGTCGACGCGAGCCCCTATAATCAACTACTCTATATCAGAAAAAATATGGTGGGCTACATTTACGCCAAAATCTTCTGGGTGAACGGCTTTTGATATAGACAGCCCGGGAGCCACGGTATCTATATTTGACAAGTCGATTTCTGGACCATTGTCGATGATGTTTTTTGCTGAGTCCGAGACAATCTTGATCAGAGGTTTTTCTAAAAGACTTGGATCTTTGTGTACATTCACAACAATAGCCAGAGTTCCATCGGTGAGTTCAAGCGTACTTCCTACTGGATAAATACCAACCGTATTTACAAAAGCTTTGACCAATAGTGGATCAAACTTTGTTCCAGCATTGTCCATCAGAATTTTTAAGGCGATGGTAGGTAACATAGCTTTTTGATAGACCCGATTTGTCGTCATCGCGTCGTATGCATCAGCTATTGCAACAATTTTAGAGTAGAAATTCATAGGTTTATTAAGACCTGTTTCAGGGTATCCGCTGCGATCATAGTTGCGATGATGCTCAAATGCAGAAATCAATTTTTTGATATCAGTTTCTTGATAGCCTCCAAGTGAAAGCATGGTTTTAACTGATTGTAATGGATGAGACTTCATCACTTCCCATTCTTTGGGGTCAAATTTGCCAGGCTTATTTAGGATCTCTCTTGGAATCATGACCTTGCCATAGTCATGAAACAAAGCTGAAACACCTAGTTCGCCAATTTGTTTTTTGTTGAGACCCAGGTTTTTGCCAAAGCCGATGGCAATAATGCAGACGTTCACTGAGTGATTAAAGGTGTATTCGTCGTAGTTTTTGATGTTTGACAAACCAAAAAACGAAAATCCTTCATCGAGACAAATATCCACGAGTTGGTATACAACACGCCGGGCCATGCGGCTCGATTCAGCTAATTTTGATGACGTTGGAATCGCCGTTTTTTTGACAACATCGATCGCTTTCACATAATTATTGAGTGCCGCTTTTTTTTGGGAGACAACTTTCGATGCTTCCTCTGAAGACACACTCTTTTTGTTGGTTTTTTCTAAGACAGAAATCGACGAAATACCTTTCGAATCAAGTTCTTTATTAAAATCCTCATAGGTGAGTAGGGCGGCTTGTTGATTTGAGAAAAACACAGCAAAAAAAGTGGATAGATCTTTAAACGAAGGGGTTTCGAAAAATTCAAGCCCACCAATGTTCTTTTGTTCAAACTCAGTCAGAATGTATTGGAACATGGCAAACGAAGTAATATCGTTTCTGACTTTTTCTTGATTTAAATAGATGTCTTTCTCAACAACTTCTATTTTTGCCTGCTGTTCTTTTGAAAGAATTTCTTTCAAAGATCGCATGAGTTGTTCATAGGAGGTTTTGAACGTTTGGTTATTCGGATCATGGATTTGTGCTGTCTTAAGCATTAAAAACAAATGATTCAAAAAAGTTCTTCTAATTTGTGCTGGATTCATGAAGCTCTGGTTTCCAAGGATGATTTGGTAATGACTTCGATCGCGTGCCTTGTTGCCTTGTTTCCTGTTTTAGAGAGTCGAGCAAGCATCTCTTTTGATTTTTCGGTCTTGATCGACGAAAGTGCAAAAGCTGCACATAAGCAAAGTTCTGAGAGCGTTTGATTTCCAAACCAGTTTTTAGTTTCGAAGATGTTTTCAAGAAACGGTAAGAAGTCGTCTCCGGCAATTTTTGCAACTGTCACAAAATAATGTTTCCTCTCGTTGAGAGATTTTTCATGAAACGTTTTTGATAAAATTGCTTCTCCAAGCTTTTTTACGATTGCTTTGTCTCCAATCACACCCAAGAGTCGTAGTGCAAAAACTCTAACATCTGTATCGGAGTCAGAGAGTAAGTTGACAAGGAGTTCTCTTGATTGAGAGCCAGGGCAATTTTTAAGAAGCATGAGTCCCTCTTTTTTTATCGAAGGGCTATCATTTTGGAGAAGTTTTTTTACGATATCAATAATATTGTCTTGTTGAGTAAGAGATAAAACATAAATACCCAAGCGAATGATCTCCGGATCTTTACTACTAAACCACGGGGTAATCTGATCCAAAAGCTCTGAGGGTGAAAGCTTTGCTAGCCCTCTAAGAATTATTTTTACCTTATTTTTGTCATCAAAGCTTTCGATCAATTGCAAGGCCTGCTCAATGGCACCGGGATAGGTGAGTTGTACTAATGTTTCGATGTTTTCGTAGTCAGATTCTTGGGCATGAGAAATGGACAAGAAAAGCATTTGAATTCTTTGAGGAGTCCACAGTCTTTCTAAGATTTGTGCCATAAAAGTGGGATGGGAGTTCAAGATGGGAATAGGTTTGATAGGAAATTTGCGAACAAGCTCCATAAGAATGCGAGACAAGTAAAGGTGGTTTTGCATTAGTGTGTTTTCAAGAGCCTGACCCAGATAATCGATGAATCCTAAAAATGTTTCTTGATCTTGTTCTTCCATGAGGACCGCTAAAACCATATCCACAAAATCCAGAAGAAGTCTTTCGGGCTTCTCACACTCAACGAGATCCTGCTTAATACTTTTGAGTTCATTTTGGGTCAAAACATCTTTGGTTTGGAACATTTTT
>JAGRAY010000059.1 GCA_020434375.1 Bdellovibrionales bacterium
GGAAGATTGCCGTATGGCGACTTGGAGCGCAGCGACGGAGCCAGTAGGCAACTTCCAAAATTTACTTTGGTGTTTCAACTTGTATTTAATTTACTATAGACTTTCAGCTTGACAAGTGGGGGGGAGTTTCCATATATTGCGCCCGGAAGTTGTTGAATACACACGTTTTCGCTGTAGTGTCGTCATGAGTCGATTCACAGTCAGATGTTCTGCCCCTAGGTGGCCTTTTAAATAAGGAAGCAGGGACTCTTTCAAAATAAAGAGCTGGAAAACGGAGGACTAACCTAAAACAAGAAGGAAGTTATATGCCTCTTAGCATGCGTGAATTATTAGAAGCTGGCGCTCATTTTGGGCACCAGACCCATCGTTGGAACCCTAAAATGAAGCCCTATATTTATGGTCAACGAAATGGGATCTACATTATCAATCTTGAACAAACCGTGAATCAGTGGAAAAAAGCCAGGCAAGCTATCGTCGATAGCGTCGCCAAAGGTAAAAAAGTTTTGTTTGTCGGCACAAAACCTCAAGTTCAAGATACACTCCAAGAAGAAGCTCAACGCGCAAAACAATTTTACGTTAACAAGCGTTGGCTGGGTGGAATGCTCACTAATTTTAGAACCATTAAAAAACGTATCGATCGACTCGAAGAAATTGATGCCATTAAAGCTTCAGATAAAGCTGCGACAATGTCTAAAAAACAAATGCTTCAACTAGATAAAGAGTTTGAAAAGCTCGATAAAAGCTTGCACGGCATTCGAGATATGCGTTCGACACCAGGATTGGTCTTTGTCATTGATCCAAAAAAAGAACATCTTGCGATTCGAGAAGCAAGACGTCTCTTTATTCCAGTCATTGCCATTACAGACACCAATTGCGATCCAGAAGGCATTGATTATGTCATTCCTTCAAACGATGACGCTCTAAAATCAATTAGCTTGTTTTTGAAGGATGCTGCCGACGCTTGCTTAAGCGGCGGTAAGGCGTTTGAAGAAAAAATTCAAGAAGAATCACGAAGACGGCTCAAAGAAGAAGCGGAAGCAAAAAAAGCACAAGAGCAGGCTCAAGAAACTCAAGAGTCGACTTCTTCAGAGGAAGAAGTTGTTAAAACCAGTGTGACCTCATCAAAAGAGCAATTTGCAGCAAGAACAGGAGAATAGTCATGGATGTCTCTATGGAAAATGTACGCCAGCTTAGAGAAAAAACAGGTGCTGGAATAATGGATTGCAAAAAGGCATTGCTAGAATCATCAGGCGATGTGGAAAAAGCAAGTGAGTGGCTTAGGAAAAAAGGTCTCGCAACGGCTCTTAAAAAAGCGTCTCGAGCCACCAAAGAAGGTTGCATTCATTCCTATATTCACGCTGGCGGTAAAATTGGCGTTTTGGTTGAAGTCAATTGCGAAACTGACTTCGTCGCTAGAACAGATGAATTTCAAGGTTTTATCAGAGACGTAGCAATGCACATTGCGGCAACAAATCCGCAGTTTGTCTCACGCGATCAAGTTTCAACCGATGTGATTGAAAAAGAGAAAGAGGTATTTTCCGCGCAAGCTAAAGAGAGCGGAAAACCTTTGAACGTCATTGAAAAAATAGTTGAAGGTAAGATGGACCGTTTCTTAAGTGAAATCTGCCTTATTGAACAGCCATTTGTGAAAGATCCAGACAAAGCCATTAAAGATATTATTACAGCACTCGTTGCAAAACTTGGTGAGAATATTACGATTGCGAGATTTGCAAGATTTCAGCTTGGAGAAACATTACAACCATCCCAAGATATGGATCAAGAGTAGCCATTGATGTCACGTCCAAAATACAAAAGAGTTCTACTCAAACTCAGCGGAGAGGCTCTTTCAAAGGACGGAGAATACGGCATTGACCCCAATGTTTTGATTCGATTGTCTGATGAAATCAAAGAAATCATCGAACTGGGCGTTGAGTTAGCCATTGTGATAGGTGGAGGCAATATTTTTAGAGGTGTTGCCGGCGCATCTAAGGGTATGGATCGGTCGACAGCGGACTATATGGGCATGCTAGCCACTGTTATGAACAGTATGGCCTTGCAAGATGCGCTAGAAAAACGAGACGTTTTTACGCGTGTCATGAGTGCCATCGATATGCAGCAACTCTGTGAGCCTTATATTCGCCGCAGAGCAAACCGGCACTTGGAAAAAGGTCGAGTCGTGATCTTCGCTGCTGGCACTGGTAACCCGTTTTTTACAACCGACACCGCTGCTTCTCTTCGTGCCATGGAAATAGGCGCGCAAGTGATTATGAAAGCAACGCGCGTTGATGGCGTGTTCGACCGTGATCCTCTAAAATTCAAAGATGCCGAACGCTTTGACAAATTGACCTATATTGAGATTCTAAAGCGAGGCCTAAAAGTAATGGATTCAACAGCTACCTCCCTGTGCATGGATCACAAATTACCCATACTCGTGTTTAACATGATGACTAACGGCAATATCAAGAGAGCCATTCTAGGTGAGGAAATAGGAACCTTAATCACGGGAGGAGAATAACCATGGTTCAAGCGACTCTAAAAGATCTTCAAGATAAAATGGAAAAAGCTATCGGGGTTTTCCAAGGAGAGTTAACAAGAATTCGAACAGGACGGGCATCTTCTGCCATACTTGAAATGATCAAAGTCGACTACTACGGAACCATGACTCCCGTAAATCAAATGGCATCTATTAACGTTCCCGAATCAAGACTTATTGTCATTCAGCCGTGGGATCAAAGTGCTTTGCCGCTTATCGAGAAAGCTATTCAAAAATCTGACCTCGGTATTGTTCCTCAAAACGATGGAAAGGTTATTAAGCTCCCTATTCCTACGCTAACAGAAGAACGTCGAAAAATGTTGACCAAACAAGTTAGTAAATTGGCAGAAGATTGCCGTATTGCTGTGCGCAACATACGCAGACATGGCATGGATGAACTAAAAAAAATAGAAAAAGACAAGCAAGCCTCAGAAGACGAACTTAAAACCACTCAAGAAAAAATTCAGACGATGACTGATACGTTTATTAAAAAAGTGGATCAAATTGTCGAAAAGAAATCAAAAGAATTACTTGAAGTATAATGCTTCACAAGTGCCACAGCACGTGGCTATTATTATGGATGGAAATGGTCGATGGGCCAGATCCAAGGGCTTTAGGAGAATTACGGGACACTCGAAAGGTTCGATAGCCGTTCGCAATATCGTAACCCACTGCCGCAAGCTTGGCGTGAAATTTTTAACGCTCTATGCGTTTTCTGAAGAAAACTGGAAACGTCCCAGGCACGAGATCAGCATTTTAATGCGGCTCCTCAAAAGATTTCTTATCTCAGAGAGAACCCTCTTAATGGAAAATGATGTATGCCTTGAAACTATAGGTGATATCGATAAGTTGCCTCCTGACGTCAGAAAAACACTTGAAGATACAAAAACACTCACCAAGAATAATCAAACTTTGAAATTGATTTTAGCGCTGAGTTACGGAGGGCGGGAGGAACTCATTCGTGCTTTTAAAAAAATTGGCCAAAATTTATTGGATGGCGAAATAGATTTGCAAAATATTGATGACACCACGATTTCAAACGCGCTCGATACACAAAATATTCCCGACCCAGACCTTATTATACGAACAAGTGGTGAGTTTCGAACGTCAAACTTTTTACCCTGGCAATCTATTTATGCTGAGTGGTATATTACATCGGTGTTCTGGCCTGATTTTACGCCCTCAGAATTTGACCGAGCATTACAAAATTATGGTACCAGAGAAAGGCGTTTTGGCATGACAGGAGATCAGATTAAAAAAAAGACCGGAGGCGCTTTTTGAAAAACGTCGCCATTTTGGGTTCAACCGGGTCCATCGGAAAAACTGCACTCGCATTTATTGAAAAACATCCTAATGATTTCAAAGTTGTTGCGATGACTGCGGGCGATAATATTGAATTACTAGAAGCTCAGATTCAGCAGTTTAACCCGGAGTTTGTGTCCACCCGCTCGGAAAACGCCCTTAGCCAGCTCAGACAAAATCTGGCTCATCAAATGAGCCGTAAAATTGACTTTGATTTTGGCACCAGAGGCGCCGAAACCGTTGGCGCCTTTCCAAAGGCTGATATTGTATTATCAGCCATTGTAGGTGCGGCTGGTCTTAGGCCAACTATTGCTGCGGCAAAAGCCGGAAAAACCATCGCTCTTGCAAATAAAGAGTCGTTGGTCGTAGCGGGCGCATTTGTGACTCAAACAGCAAAAGAAAATGGGGCAACCATATTACCCGTTGATAGTGAGCACAGTGCCATATTTCAATGTATGCTTAACTCTCAACCAGATGACATTGAGCGGCTTATTCTGACGGCATCGGGTGGCCCTTTCTTTCTGCAACCAGAATTAGATTTAAGTTCGATCACCAAAGAACAGGCCCTAAAGCATCCAAACTGGAGCATGGGAGAAAAAATTACCATTGATTCCGCGACGATGATGAACAAAGGCCTGGAAGCCATTGAGGCGTGCTGGCTTTTCGATATGCCTTCAAAGAAAGTAGGCGTCGTTGTGCATCCACAATCGATTATTCATTCTATGGTTGAGTACATAGACGGCTCAGTGATCGCTCAATTGGGAGTTCCCGATATGACAGGACCGATTGCCTATGCACTTGCCTATCCAAAACGACTACCCAAGGCTATTGAACGCCTCAATTTTTCTAAACTAAAAACACTAACTTTTTTTGAAGCTGATCATCATCGTTTTCCGTCTGTCAACTTAGCTCTTCATGCGTTTAATCACGGCCCTACTTTTCCTGCTGTGCTCAATGGCTCTAATGAAGTTACGGTTAGAGCTTTTCTAGATGGAAAGATTCAATTTACGGATATCGCGGCTATTAATGAAGCTGTGCTATTCAAATACTCATCGCAGTCTGCTTCGTGTCTTGAAGATTTTATTGAAGCGGATCAATGGGGAAGACATCAAGCCGAACATAGTGTTCGACATAAGGAGAAATAGTCATGAATGTTTTATTACCAATTTTATTATTCGGCATGCTCGTTTTTATTCATGAGTTAGGGCATTTCACCATAGCTAAATTGTCTGGCGTTTTTGTTGAACGTTTTGCCCTTGGTTTTGGGCCGGCTATTTTTCGGAAAAAATGGGGAGAAACGGAATATGCGATTTGTCTTCTGCCTCTTGGCGGCTATGTCAAAATGCGTGGCGAAGAACTTGAAGAAGGTGAAGAACAACCCAAAGAAGATCCGAGATCTTTTGCAAACCAACCCGTGTGGACACGCATAGCCATTGTTGCAATGGGTCCTATCTCTAATTTGATTCTTCCAATCGCCGTTTTTACGATCTTATTTATGTTGGGCATGAATATTCCTATGGCCAAGGTCGGGTCTATTGTTCCAGGATATCCCGCACAGCAAGCAGGAATAAGACCTGGCGACAAGGTGTTGGCCATTGACGATCAACCTATTTCTACATGGAACGAGTTAACTCGAGCTCTTGGGAAAAAATCTGGACAAGAAACAAAGCTGAAAATTGAACGTGATGGTGAGACCAAGCTTATCGCAGTCACACCTACTTCAGAGCCTTCGCTAAATTCTTACGGCGAAAAAGAAGATATAGGTAAAATTGGCGTGGATCCTGTACCGACCTTGCCCGTTATTGGAATTTCAAATTCCAATTCCAAAGCAGCCAAGCTCGGCATCAAAACTGGCGACCTGATTACAAAAGTAAACGGTGAACCCGTATCATTTTGGTGGCAAATAGATAAGGCGCTTGAAAATCAGGATCAAAACACCCTTGAACTTACGCGAATGAACGGTGAGGAAGAAACCAAACTAAATATCGAGCTTCCTTTAAAAACCAATGATCTAGCAAAAATAGGTATCGAAGATGGAACACTTTATATTCGATCGGTTCTAGAAGGTTCTGTCGCCGAAAAAATGGGCATTCAAGCGGGTGACAAAGTACTCTCAGTCAATGGCGAACCAACGACTTATTGGCTCGCATTTCATCGACAGATTCAAAACAGCGAAGGCAAGCCTATCGACATCGAACTTTTGCGGGATGGCAAGAAAGTATCCATTAATATACAACCTGAACAAGTCACGCACAACCATGCCATTACGCACGAAAAGATGAAGCAGTTTCAGCTCGGCGTTATTTCTTGCATTGTACCTGGAGACCCAGCTCTTTTTAAAGAACAACATCTCAATCCATTTAAAGCACTTTATAGAGGTGTTGAAGAGACTGTTGATATTACAGTGATGACCGTCGTTGGCTTAGGTAAACTTGTCACAGGAAAACTCTCAGTAAATACCCTCGGTGGACCCATCTCTATTTTTTATATCGCTGGATCCTCTTACAAAATGGGAGGGTGGGAAGCCTTTTTCCGAATGATGGCTATATTAAGTGTGACCTTAGCCGTTCTTAATTTTTTACCCATTCCAGTTCTGGACGGAGGGCACCTGTTTTTCTTTTTGATTGAAGCCATTAAGGGCAGTCCCGTACACTTAAAAATACAAAGAGTGGGCCAGCAAATTGGTATGGTATTAATTTTAAGCTTGATGGTGCTAACTTTTTACGTGGATATTAATCGATTCTTTGTCGATAAAATTCGATCGCTATTTCAATAGACGATGAAATGCCTTTGCATTGATACGTCCACTTCCGCAACAATTCTTGGATTATGTGATGGCCATGAGCTTTTAGCAGAAATCACGCTTCCTTCGGCTGATCACTCAGCCATGTTGCTTGACTCCATTAAAACATTGTTGGAATTTTCAAGATTGGAGCTGTCTGCGATTGACGGCTATGGAATTGTCACCGGGCCCGGATCTTTCACAGGTCTAAGAATAGGCCTTGCAACTATTAAAGGGTTTCATTTGACACTCAAAAAACCTGCCGTTTCTATTAATTCACTAGAAGCTTTAGCGAGAAACATACCACAATATAGTGGAATCATTGCGCCAGTCATCCACTCAAGAAAAGGAAGGGTGTTTTCGGCAATATACAAGTGGAATCAAGAGAATCTCATATCACTGAAATCACCTACAGAAATCGATCCTGAGTCACTTCTTTCAGAGAATCCTGAGGCCTTAGTGGTCGGGAGCGCCCTTATTAGGCAGCCAGAACTCTTTAAAACTGCGAAAGCAGCCCCACTCTCTTTAGCTCATACAAGAGGGTCAGTTCTATGCCAAATGGCTCTTAGCAAATTTGAACGTAGCGATTTACTGGATTTGAGTGTCGCAGAGCCAGATTATGTTGTAACTAATGTGGCTTCTCGGGTATAGACGTTTCCATGTGGAAATCCTTTAAAGATTTTTGTCGGTCACCTTGGGGATCATTTATTTTAGCTATTTCTGCCGCTATCATCTTTAGACAGTCGGTAGCTTCTCCCTACAAAATTCCCAGTGGCTCAATGATTCCTACACTCAAAATAGGCGATTTTATTTTCGTCAATAAGCTTTCCTACGCGTTGAAACTCCCCATACCATACGTAAATTATAACATCGTTGAATTTGACACTCCCAAAAGAGGCGATGTGGTTGTTTTTATTTACCCTCATGACCGCAGTTTAGATTTTATTAAACGTGTTGTCGGGTTACCTGGTGATAAAATAGAAGTACGAGACGATATTTTGTATATCAACGACGCACCGGTAAACGTGAAATCTTATTCCGAACGATCGATTATTGGTGATCAATCGGAAGAAGTTCAAACCCTTGTTACGCTCTATAAAGAAAAAACCGGCACAGCAGAACACTTGATTATGCAATACCCTAAAGCCATTTCTGACTCTTTCGACCCGGTTGTGGTTCCCAAAGATCATCTTTTTGCTATGGGCGATAACCGCGATAACTCCAGAGACAGTCGCGCATGGGGATTTGTACCCATCAAAGATGTTCGAGGGCAAGCCAAGTTTATTTGGTTGTCTCTTGATTTTGAAAACCCATATTTTTCAGCGACCTTATTTGGCAACGTTCTGGCCTTTCCTCGAATTCGCTGGGATCGCTTTGGCATGAAGATCATATAACTGTTTGCTTTTGAGTCAAACCAAGGCACAATAAAGGTATGACAAAGCAACCAAACCAGATTTTGCGCTCAGAGGTTTTGTAGCAAAAAGCTACCTCTTGAATCATGGCTAAAATGAACAGACCCACAGAAGAAAAGCGCGAAGAAAGTTTGGAAGAAAATCTCATGGACAAACCAAAAACAGTTCAGGGAAGTGATCGAAGAATAAGAGGTCATCGTGTAGATGTTTCTTTTCCGGTTTCAATTACCCATGAAGGCACATTGATCCATGGGTACGTCGAGGCTTTAAATTTGAGTTGGTCTGGAATGTTATTGGCCACAAACTTTCCACTCAATGTTAACGACGATATTGATCTGGAATTTTTGCTCCCAGATTCAGATTTGGTAACTCATGTTAGGGGTCGAGTGACTCGCACAATGACGGCATCGGAGCCAGATAGCCCCGTTATTATGGGCATTCGATTCACAGACATTGACGTAAACGTACAGCGTATTTTGCAGGGCTACGTGCTTTCGAACCTACCCGATCGTTAGATTTTTTCTTTTTCCCATGCTTGAAGTTCAAAGCAAGATTTTAAGCTGGTACAAAAAACACCGACGTGATCTTCCTTGGAGAAAATCTAGCGACCCTTATGCGATTTGGCTGAGTGAAGTCATGCTTCAGCAAACCCAAGTGGCTACTGCCATTCCATATTACGAAAAATTTCTAAAAACCCTTCCAACCATAAAAGACCTATCGAATGCTGAACTAGAAACTGTATTGGCACTGTGGCAAGGTCTTGGCTACTATCGTCGCGCAAAATATCTTCATAGCGCAGCGAAGGAAGTGGCGGAAAAATATGAGGGAAAACTACCAGGATCATCGGCTAAACTTCGTGCGCTCAAAGGTTTTGGGCCTTATACTGCTGCTTCGGTGGCATCTATTGCTTTTGGCGAACCCGTGGCTTGCGTCGATGGCAACGTCAATCGCGTTATTTCACGTATTTTTATGGTTAATAGTAATATTGAAACCCTAGCACAAGAGTTGCTTGACGCAAAAGACCCGTCTTCGTTTAACCAGGCCATGATGGAACTTGGAGCTCTGGTTTGTAAGCCTAAAAATCCGCTCTGCGACGAGTGCCCGGTACAAAATCATTGCAAAGCCTATGGTGAAAATCGTATTGGCGACTACCCTAAGATATTAAAGAAGAAAAAACCCACGCGTATTTATACCTACACAATGATCCCTCAATATAAGCAAACTTTTTTTCTAGAGAAAAGAACCTCCAAAAGTACTTATGAGGGGTTTTGGCAGTTTCCGACACTTGAGTACAAAACAAATCCGACCGGTGCAGCGCTAAAGAAAGCATTTTCTAGTCAATATGGTTTAAATATTTTACTAAATGATTTTTCAAAGACTCGTTTCAAACATCAACTCACGCATCAAACCATTCATGTCAATGCAGGCATCAAACAGCTCCAAAATAATCTTTCAATAGAAAGCACCCATGGCCGTTGGCTAAGCCGCAAGGAAATGCACAATAAACCTCTCTCTGCCCTACAAAAGAAAATTATTCAAAATTTGTATCTTTATTAAGGTTTGGCGTTTTGCGATTGGTATGTGGTGCCTGGGACTGGACTCGAACCAGCACAGTATTGCTACCGCCAGCCCCTCAAGCTGGTGTGTCTACCAATTCCACCACCCAGGCGTTTGTAATGACACCACCCCCATTATTACAAACCCCTCAAATGGACAAGTATTTACTATAGTATTTTAAGTTTTAGTCGATACTGCTTAAATTTTGGAAGTTGCC
>JAGRAY010000005.1 GCA_020434375.1 Bdellovibrionales bacterium
TGTGCTTACAAAGGTGTTTGTGATGGTGTTTGGCGAAAATATGCTGAATGGCGAGGATTCGATGAACTCAAAGCCATCGAAGGCCCGAGAATTTCAAGCCCCACACATTTCATTAAATTAAATCCTAATTTTGATCTCGAAGAAAATCAGCCTTCTGCATGAAATTAAATCAACTGCAAGTATCGCCCATAAAAGAAGGCGTCAATTTACTCAAGGTTCTACCTAGCTATTTTCTGGACAAACCTCTGGCGAGACCTGTTTCGGTCAATTTTTTGATTACAAGTCGGTGTAATTCCAAATGTGTGACATGTGATTCGTGGAAACTTGATGATCACGAGGGCGAACTTACGCTTGAAGAATTTAAAGTCCTTGCCCGAGATATTCGAGAACTTGAAATTCCAATTGTTACCATAGGGGGTGGAGAACCAACCATTCGTAAAGATATCTGGGATATTATCAAAATATTTAAGCGTGAAGGCCTTAATGTACAATTGACAACCAACGGCCTTACGCTTCGAGATAAGCAGCGAGAAGCTATGTATGATAGTGGATTGGATCGTGCAACCGTATCTGTCGACAGTCATATTCCGTCTACTTATGAAGCGATTCGAGGTGTTAATGGTGTAAAATCCGTTTTAGACAATCTGCAAACCATTTTGAGTACTCAACCGGCGCATTTTTCAGTCGATACCAATACAGTCCTTTGTAGGGACAATGCAGAAACCTTCTTAAACACACTCGATACATTAATTGAAATGGGCATGCCACGAGTCAATTTTTCAGCCGTTACGACCTTTGGTGAGAACTATCTCATGACGGAATCAAAAGCTCATTTGTCTGAAATACCCCTTGAAACCATCGATACTATTATTTCTGGTTTGCTGAGTCGAAAATCCAAAACTCACGCGATCTCTGCGAGCAAAGCTTTTATCAAGGGACTTCGAAAGTATTACGAAAACCCAGAAAAACTCGTCTATCCCTGCTACGCAGGTTTTTTAACGCTCGATATTTTTCAAGATGGATCTGTTCATGGATGTGGCAACCTACCTAAAATTGCCAATATTCGCGATGCTTCTTTAAAAGACATTTGGACAAGTACTCGCGCCCAACAAAACCGAAAAAACATGGCGAACGGTAAATGCCCCAATTGTTATCTTTCGTGCAAAATGGAATTGGCCATTGCGAGTAATCCAAAGCACATGATTCCATTTGGCATTGAAAAACTACTTTCAGGATTAATTTCTTAAAACCACCTAAATCAAGTACCCGACAGACACAAACCAAAAATTACCTAAGTGACGGTATCGATCTTCACCATCCAATGGGCCTCTTGATGTGGCTTCAGTAATAAGATGACTAAACCCCGCCCGAATGCCAAGGCGGTTTTTGCATCTATAGCCTACAAAAAATTCAGAATTAAGCTGGCCCTTGTCGTGTTTGCCAAATAGAAGAAGATTAAAATTTGGGACATCTGCGACTTGTGCACCGGCTTGAGCCGAGGGTGACACATAGTTTCCGGTGCGCGCCTTTCCAAAACCCGCGCCAAACAGGTCAATATTAAGACCTATCTCAAATCCTTGCCAGACATCAAAGGTCGATTCAAAAACAGTGTTAAATGAGCTTGCACGAGGATCGTTGATAAGAAGCTCGTAACTGCTAGTCCCTGAATAGGCGCTATCAACGCGTTTATACTCAACCGATGTGTCACCCACAAAACCCGAATAGCGAAGACCAATACCTACTTTTAAGCGATCATTGTCTAAAAAACCTAGCATGGGTTTCCAAGAAAAAGAGGTTATAAATTTTTCATCACCCAAACCATAACTAGCGTCAATTGAATGATGCACAGTCGGCAATGCAAAGGCAGCGGGAATCAAATTCGATATAATGCTTAGCGCAATAATGAGCTTTTTCATTTGATTTTTTTAACACATATCTATCAAAATGGGTTAAGAAAAGGTCCTATGAAAATGACTTTTACGACGGTAGTTTGTGTTATTTTGGCTTTGATTGACGTTTCTTTCGCACAAGATATTACACCTTACAAGGTCGCCCTAAATTATCCATCATCAACATCGCCTTCAGATCAATCAACGATTTCAATCCAAGTACCTTATTCACTTGGAACACACGAAGGTCATATTGGCTCCGTAGAGGGTCTTGTTCTCATTGAAAACTCTGGCACAGTGATCAAAGGCTTCTCATTGGAAGTGCCTTTGAAAGCGATTGACATGGGAAAAAGCAAAATGAATTGTCACACAAGAGAAGCTCTTGGTCTCAACTACCAAACATCTTCGTTCCCCAAAAGCCACGTTTGCAATTCAAAAGACGAGCTTCCTGATACAGGCTCAGATGCAATTGCTTATCCGACGGTTACTTTTAAATCAAAGGGACAGTCTATATTGGCGCTAGATAAACCGATCGCCTTACCAGGCACACTAAGCATTCATGGACAAAGCAAAGAAGTCGTTTTGACGCTAAAACTATCAAAACAAAATGATCAATGGAGAGTCACAGGTGAACATACTGTAAATCTGAGTGATTTTGGAGTTGAAGTGAAACCTTTTCTATTGATCAAGGTTAAAGGCATTGTCAAACTCAAGTTTGATCTATTGCTTCAGCAGGCCACTTGACCTGGCGCATCTCAAATTTTGATGCATACGACGCGCCCTATGTTCTATCTCAAGTTAAAGCTATTGAATGGTTGACCAAGGCCTATGAACTAACGCAAAAGCGAGATGCTTCTCAGATCAACAAAATACTTTCAAAGTTTTCAGCCAAGCCAAGTCAAGTCGAAAAAAGACGGCATTTTATTCCGGATTTTTCTCATCTTCGTTGGGAAGACATGCTTGTTTTTAATTTGGGTGACAATCCATATGGACAAGGTTTAGAGAAACGAGTTCAGTTTTTTCAAAAAACAGCCATCGAAATAATGAAGCAGTTTTATCAGAATGATACTGCCGGCCCCGACGAAATCATTCATGTCACTTGCACTGGGTATGTTTCACCAAGCGCGCCCTATCACATTTTAGAGCAAAACAAATGGCATAAATCAACGCTCGTCACGCAACTCTACCATATGGGTTGCTTTGCTGCGATTCCCGCATTGCGGTTGGCTCACAGGCAAGGCGCTCAAGATGTCCCAAGAAAACAAATCGACATTGTTCATACTGAGCTTTGCTCACTTTATTTTAACCCTATGTTGTTTACCCCTGAGCAAATCGTCGTTCAGAGTCTTTTTGCAGATGGGGCTATAAAGTATTCCGTATCTCATAATAAAACTAATGATGATATTCCAGGATTTACGTTAGAAAATCTAAAAGAAGAAATTGTGCCTGATAGTTTAGGTGACATGACTTGGTTAACCACTGATCATGGTTTTCATATGACATTGTCTCGTGAAGTGCCAAGCAAAATAAAATCACGAATTCGTGCTTTTACTCTAGAGCTTTTGGGTGATCACGATTCTGGCAAAGTTATTTTTGCTATCCACCCAGGTGGACCCAAAATCATTGAGACGATTGCCCACGAACTTGAACTCTCTCCTTGGCAATATGTACATAGTCAACAAGTTTTAAAAAATTATGGCAATATGTCATCGGCAACATTGCCCTATATATGGAAGACCATACTAGACGATTCTGAAGTGCCTTTTGGGACGCGCGTTTTATCCATGGCATTTGGTCCGGGCCTCACTCTTTGCGGAGCCCTTATGAGAAAAACATGAATCAGGGCGATTTGTGGCTCTTAACCATTCCATTTGGCGTACAAGGATCACTTAGCGTGTTTGATGAATTTTATCTTCATTATCGCCGGCATGTGCCAAAGTGGGAAAGAATTGGGCATCCGATAGACACGTTTTCTCTACTTGCTTGTGTATGTATAACTCTTTGGCTTGAACCTTCGTTTTATGCTGTAGTATCGTTTGTTCTATTATCTGTTATTTCGTCGATTGTTATTACAAAAGACGAGTGGGTGCACAAAGACCTGGCAACGCCTCTTGAAATGTGGGTTCATGCAATGCTTTTTGTACTTCATCCAATCGTCTGTATGAGTATAGGCATCATTTGGTTTTTGGATCCAAACCACTTGAGCTTAAAAATCGAGGCCGCGTTGCTTTTTATGTATATGTGTTATCAAATCATCTACTGGAATATGCTCCAAAAAGATCCTCTTGAAAACTGAACCTCAAATTAACCAAGACTGGTACGACGAACTAGGCGATCGGTGGTACCAAGCCCAAGACGATCCCATTGCGCTACTTAGAGCTGAAGTTAATTTTCGGCTTCCATGGATTCTAGAGTTACTAGATCGCTATTTTCCAAATCAGAAATGTGACATCTTAGATGTCGGCTGCGGCGCAGGACTCCTTTCAAACCCACTTGCCAAGAAAGGTTACCGGGTAACAGGTATTGATTTGTCTAAAGGCAGCTTGAAAGTGGCTAAACAGCATGACGACACAGGCTGCGTTAAATATGCCTATATGGATGCGCATCATATTAGCCTAGGAGATAAAACCATGGATGTCGTCTGTTGCATGGATGTTCTTGAACATGTTGAAGATCCAAACAAAGTCATTTGCGAAATTGGGCGGCTACTAAAACCAAATGGTATTTTCATTTTTTATACATTTAATCGAACATGGAAAAGCTGGCTATTTGCAATCAAAGCGATGGAATGGTTTGTTAAAAACACGCCAGAGCATATTCACCTGTACAAGATGTTTATTAAACCGTCAGAATTCGAAAACTTCCTAAGAAACGCAAACATGAAACTTGATTTTATGGTGGGCATCAAACCAAAACTTTGGCATTGGTCCATTTTAAAATTGTTAATAACAGGAAAAGTACCGAGCGACTTGACCTTTGGCCTGACAAAATCACTCGATATTGGCTATGGCGGCGTGGCAAGACAATAAATTCCTCCGGACTTACGTCCGGAGTATTTACTTTTGCAGCTTCGCTGGCCGAAGGAGCACCTCCCGGGCAGACGCCCGGTGTACTTTTGGAGAAATTTCCAACCGCGAAGCGGTTTGAGGGAGTGGCTCCATCGGCTTTGCCTGCCCCTATAATAGAAATAGGGTGAACGTTGGCTCTCTTGTTTTAAACCATACTTGATAGTTCAAGTTACGTCGGACAACCACAGATTATTTAGTTTTCTAAACTCGGAGTTTCTTTTACTATGGAGCTCTCTTGGCTCAGTTGAAAAATCAATCTAAGAAAATAGCTATTTTTGGGGCTGGCATTACTGGTCTTTCTGCAGCGCGAGAACTTATTCGTCTTGGGCATGAGGTTCATGTTTACGAAACATTGCCCTATGTGGGTGGTCTTGCAGCTACTTTTAAAGATGACGATGGATTTACCTACGACAATGGTCCACGATTTATATTTTCAACGCTCGCTGAAAAACTAGGTATTTTAGAGGATTGCGTGCCCGTAAAATATTTTGAGCATCTCCACGTTGAAGGTCGAGACTATCTTTTTCCGTTTGGTTTTGCTTACAACCCTCGATTTGCACTTTCGGTGGGTCTTGCCTTTTTAACAAGATACTTTTTGCCAAAACCTGTGGACCTGGGTGCTTTTTTAAAAACCTACTATGGACCTTATTTTTCTAGCAAAACTCTTGCGCCGCTTATTGAAAAATGGTCTGGCGTCGCAAGCAATGAAATGTCGATTGATTTTGCATCAAGACTTCTTCCTACAAATTTAAGTTATATTGTTCATTGTTTGGTGAAAAAAATTCGCGGTGGCATCACTGAAGATTATTATAAAAAAGGTCGCTATATTGTTTATCCAAAAACATCGAATGCCAAGATCTTCGAAGCGCTTTGCGAAACCAAAGGCCTTCAAATATCGTTATCTTCAGGAATTCGATCTATCGAAACGAACAATCGACATGTGACATCCGTAACTTTGGAAAGTGGAAACAGTGTTACTGCAGACTATTACCTAAGCACAATGCCCATTAATAACTTAGCTAAGCAAATATCTCCACATGGCATTTTAGATCACTGGCTCAAACTCCAGTATCGAAGCATTGTCATTTTGTTTATCAAACTTAATAAACCTAAGATTTTGGATGGCCTTTGGACTTGGTTTCCAGAAACTAAGTTTCCATTCTACCGGATTGCCGAATATAAAAATGCTGTGCCAGGACTTGCCCCGAATGACAAGACACTCATTTCAGTCGAACATGCTTGCCAAGAAGGAGATAATATTTGGACGATGAATCAAGAGGAGCTCTTTAGCTATATTTTTGACGATCTTCATCAGCTCTATGGAATAAAGACAAGAGATGTCTTAGGCCTTGATATAAATAGATGCGCTCATGCCTACCCCGTGTTGAGAAAAGAAACCGAAGACCTCCAACGGTCTCTCAAGCATACGACGCCCATTGACAATTTGTTCCTCGCAGGAAGAACAGGCATGTTTCAATACCGGATGACAGAAGGCTCTTACGACAGTGCCATGGACTGCGCAAGCGCTATTGAACATTATATTAATGACCAGCCTCTTGAAACCAATAGCGAATTGTTTAGAGACGCTTACGGAAGGCCTTTAGTGATTCATGAGTAACAATCGCGCTCTTCTATTTTAACTACTCATGAAGCGCCTCTGCATTATTGATTTGAATTTTAATTGGCCACCAGACGGTGGTGCCGCAGTAGACTTACACTGCATTGCCGAGCAATACTCAAAACAATATCACACGACACTACTCATTCCCCGTTTGGCTAAAGTCGCGAACTTGTGCAGACAGCCTTGGCCGCTCAGTAAAACAAAATTTTTTCTAAGAGGCCAGGTAAGTTATCAAAACAAGCCGCCATATGAACACATCGCAATGGATCTGTCGACCCAGGATTATCACCCAAACAAGATTGGGAAAATTGTTCAAAATGAGGTCGCAAAACTCAACCCCGACTATGTGTTTGTGGCAGGTGGTTGGTATTTCAAACCGCACATCTTGGAGGCATTAGAGGTATACAAGCCCGTGCTTCGAATCTACGCGCATGAAATGCTTTGTATTAAAGGTGATGGGCTCCTATTTCGCGAAGGCAAGGTATGTGACATAAATTATTTAGATGGAACCAAAAATTCTTTTCAAACTTGTAGAGCCTGTTCAAGTCGATTTCTATTAGGATACCCTAGTCCCCGATGGATTTTCGAGTACATACGTTCTAAGGCCTATTCGAAAGATTTTCGTGATCGATCGCTTCGTGGTTTTAATATCGCCTCGCATGTCTTGGTTGGAAATCACTTTATTGCAAATCGCCTTCGTCCTTATCTCAAAACAAATATTGTACCGGTACCACACGGTATAGATATTAAACGCTTCAAGCCAAAGCAACGCCCACAAAATATTGAGACAAAACCATTTATTCGATTTTTAGTCACTGGAAGAGTTGATATGGAAATCAAAGGTCTGCATATTGCTCTCGCTGCCTGTAAATTACTTTGGAAAGAACGGCATGATTTTCGCCTTGTTTTAGGAAGCGCCTCCTCCGTCAAGAACCATGATTTTTTGATTAACGTACCCTGGATACCTCATGACAGCGTAGAACAATTATATGAACAAGCAGATATCTTAATTTTACCTTCCCTATGGCCAGATCCTTTTCCTATTGTAGCTCTAGAGGCCATGGCAATGGGGTTACCCGTGATAGGAACAAATGTTGGGGGCATTCCGGAAGAAGTTATAGATGAACAAACAGGTTATATTATCCCGCCGGGAGATATTGACGCGCTAATGAATGCAATGAAACGACTACTCGATCACAAAGATATTCTTTCTTCGATGAGCATTAACGCAACTAAGCGCATTCATAGTCATTTTTCAATTGAAAAGGTCTTTCAAGCACATTATCGACATCTATTTGAGAATCACTAGTTTTTGTCTTCACGAATCGTTATTTGGGTTTCTGCTTTGAAAGCCTATATTCTTGATACTGTTTTCCTACATGAAAACAGATGTCATTGACTAAACCCATTAGTGGAAAAGCTACGGCCTCTTTCAAACTAATTTCGCCGTTCTTGATATTAAGCAGGATCTCGTGATTTATCTTAACAAATAGACGTACTAGTTTTTTAAAAACGTTTACATCTTTTGAGGCAAAAGACTGCTTCGCTTGGATTTCTGAGTGTTCATTCAGACACTGGGCAATGCCACGACCATAGGTAAACCATGTATGCCACATACTAAATAGAGTTGACCGATGTCGATGTAAAACAATGGCTTTTTCACTATATGCGAATTGATATCCACGCGCCTTAATTTTGTAGCCAAGATCAATATCATCTCCTGCAGCAAATCGAAAGTGCGGGCTAAAACCTCCTACTTCTCTCAGTATATTTCGTCGGAATGAACAATTGGCAGTAATCACATAGTCGAGTGTGCCGTCAATATTAAATTGATGCCTATGAAGGTGTTGGTAATGATCTAAAAATTTTTCTGACAATGTATTAGCTTTCCAAGACATCGTTTTTCCAGCTACTCCCGCAATCATAGGATTGTCATAATAAGACCCTATGATACGCGTTGTCCATTGAGGTTCAACCACTGTATCGTCATCCAGAAATCCTATGATATCCGCTTTCGCTAATTTTAATCCTGTATTTCTAGCTGTAGCTGGTCCCATATTATTTTGACATATAAATTGAAGCGGAAATGTCCATTGACCTTTGCAAATGATCTCCTTTTTTTTGATCTGATCTGGGCTTCCATCGTCTACAACAATTACTTCAAAATTGCTCATCTCTTTATTTAGGCTGTTCAATAGACTTTGAAGCCACTCAGTTCTTTTATACGTTGGAATAACAATGCTAAGGTCACAAGGCATTGGTTCTTAGTATACATGAACTTTGTACTTAATGATTCAAATGTGCCCGTGTTATATTCTTCGCACATGTCTAAAGTAGTATTTTTCACGCCGACAGGACTTATTAGATTTCATCAGGAGCACGAGCTCGTCCTGGCACACATGTTAAGGCGATACGGAGCCGATGTTTCGTTCTTGTCGTGTGATCGTCTTTTAAAAGATGACTGTTTTCCGACCTTGAGTTGTCGTGACTGTGCATCTAGAACAGCTTTTCAAAAGGTTGTCTGGCCAGAGCTATCTATTGACTGGATTAATAATTATTCTGATGAAAAGGCCATCCAACCACATATAGAAGCAATTGATAAAATAGCCTCAAAGCATCTTCGCAATTACGAATTTCTTGGTAGACCTTTAGGGAAATGGTGTGAATCCACATTGTTTACGCGATATAAAGTGACCCATATCGATATTGGTGACTCAATTAAGGAAAAAGCCTATCGAGCCCTCATACGAAATGCTGGAATCGTGTTGGTCGCCTTAAACAATTTTTTTGATAAACATTCCCCAGATATTTTAGTGACATTTAATGGCCGTTTTTATCTTCAACGAGTTGCTATTGAAGAATCAAAGCGACGAAATATCAAATTTATTTGCCATGATCGTGGAAGTCGACCACAGACAATTGACCTTCGCAGCAATGGACATATCAATGAATACCATGAGTTAAGAGACTATTGGAATCAGAATAAAAGTAGACCACTTAGTAAAGACGCCATCGTTTTTATTCGCCGTCTGATGAAAAATAGACGATCTGGAGGTGGTATCATTTCAAAGAGCTATAGTCCATCAGCCTCTCACACATCAGGCATTCGTGAACAATTAAACCTGGACAACAATCCAATTGCACTGGCATTTCTAAGTTCGCGAGATGAGGTTGCTGGGCTCGAGGGATTCGACGAGTTGTTTTCAAGTCAAATTGACTGGTTAAGGCAAATTATTCAATACGCCAGAACTCGGTTAGACATTAACTTTGTGATCCGTGCCCACCCTAATCTTGGCAAGAATCCTTACTGCAATGCAGATGAATATTTCCTTAGTGTTTTACAAGAGCTTCGCATCGAGACAAAACATTGTAATAATATTCGAATTGTACTGCCTACAGATTCTGTTAGCACGTACGAGCTTATGGACTCTGCAATATGGGGCTTAAGTTATGCATCATTCGCAGGTCTCGAAATGGCTTGCCTTGGTAAACCCGTTTCTATTTTTCGAAATTGCATGTATTACGGTCTCGACTTTGTTGATTCTTATGTGCCAGACAAAGCATTGGATCATTTCCTGCACTCATTTTTTAAAAAACGAGAACACCTAGACATCCAAATCATCGCATCTCGTTTTTATTTTTTATTTCACTCTCTAACGAGTTTTCCGATTCCTTACACACTTCCGATGAATTGGGATCAGTCACTAATTGATCTTACTTTTCCATCACCCGTTATCTCAGTCAATGATTACGAGAATGCCCTTTGTAAATACATAGTGAAAGGGACGACTATTAGTACAAAGATATTATTTGAGTTTCAAGATACCGGACCCATGAATATCGAACGCGACACTCAAGAACAATTTTTTCTATTGACTCCATCGAGCATATATCCACCCAACGCACAAAACATATCTCCTAAAAAAATGTTGTTTATCTTCAAAGCGCCAAAAGGAAGCTTGACATCTGGAGATTGGCCTTTAGATGTTCTCGAGCAGATAAATCTTCATGCCATGGATGCTCATTTGAGGAACATCGTTGATCAAGCAGTATTACAAGGGTGTCAAGTGAAAGTTTTATTCATTGGTGATGCTGCTACGATAGAAAGATATTCGAAAGAAACTATAGTCTCTCCTTCATTGTTCTCAAAAATGAAAACAATAAGTTCTTGGTTTCATCCTTTTGTTTATTTTGTGAGTAAATATCTTTGGAACACATTTCGTACAAATCTTAGCTCGCAGCGTTATTTGACTGATGCAATTAAGCAATTTGATCCTGATGAGATTAAAATTTCTGAAGAAATGAAAGCAATGATTCCACTCTCTTATACAAACCAAGTGTCCATTTATGATTCTGACAAATTTGTGCAACGAGAGTCATTTTCTCAAAACATAACCTCTGACACTAATTCATATGATGTAAATCAAATAAATAAGAATAGACGTCCATAATAGGGAAGTAATGATTAAAGATCGATCGGTTAAAAATGTTTCGATCGGATCGCCGCCGTGGCCCTTTTGCGTTAACATGAGATAGCGAAACACTCCAAAAATAACAAAAGGGACCGTTAAAAGTAAGTGATGATTAAATTTTGCAACGGTTGCTTGGTCTAGGCAATAAAGAGCATATGCGATAATCGCGCACGCGGAGGTAATCGACAAAACTTGATCAAGGAAGGGTTCCGAGTAGTAATTGAGAACTTCCCTATGCTTAGACGAATCGCCCACGCTTGCTGTAAGTTCGTTACGTCTTTTATCTAACGCAATGAAAAGAGACAATAGAAATGTGCACAGCACCAGCCACGATGACAACGGCACATTCGCTGCGGCAACTCCCGCAAGAGCTCTCCACACAAAACCCAAGCTAACAATGATCACATCTAATATTGCGACGTGCTTTAAATACATCGAATAAAGAACATTTTGAATCAGGTAAATGGCCAGGATCAATAGCACTGCTTTTCCAAGAAAGGCTCCCGCTGACAAACCTAAGGCGAGGCAAACCAAAGCTAAACCAGTTGCATACCGCTTGGAGACTAAGCCACTGGCAATCGGACGCTTTGACTTTTTCGGATGAAGCTGATCTCGAAGTCGATCTTGCCAATCGTTGAAAATATAAACCGCACTAGACGCAAATGAAAAAGCTCCAAAACACAATACTCCCTTCATCAAAACATTTGTATCAAAAACATGTCTTGAGAAAAACACGCCTGCTAGGCATAAAACATTTTTAATCCATTGGTGAAATCGGAGAGTGTGCAGTAATATTCGGATTTGATTCATACTCAGCTACTATGATGATTGAAAAATGAAAGAAACAGAAGGATATTTTTCGTGGGGGCGCCTTAAGAAAACAACACATACCATTTTTGAACCCACGCTATCGAGTGATTTCAATCGTATACTGGATCAAAGCCGGCCGTGGTTACCCTATGGACGAGGCCTTAGTTATGGAGATGTATGCACTAACAACAGAAATATCTTGGTTTCAACCCGAAATTTGTGTGAATTTATTGAGTTCGACGCTACGACCGGTTTGCTTAAATGTGGGGCCGGCGTGCGTTTTGATCAAATTATTGATGCGTTTTTGCCTTTGGGTTTTTTTATTCCAGTAACCTTGGGTACCAAGCGAGTAACCGTTGGTGGAGCTATCGCTAACGATGTACACGGAAAAAATCACCATATCTCTGGAACCTTTGGTTGCCATGTTCGTGAAATAGGTTTGCAAAGATCAGATGGTGTTTTTGTGTGTTCACCGAACAAAAATGTTGATCTTTTTAGAGCGACCATTGGTGGCATGGGATTGACCGGTTTAATACTATGGGCTCAAATTCAGTTGCAACCCGGCTGCAGCCCATGGATTCGTGCTGAATGGATTCCATTTCACAATGTCAATGAGTATTTAGATCTTTCACAACAATCAAAAATGTATGAGCACACTGCAGGATGGATTGATCTATTAAACCTTAGCAACGGCATGGGTAGAGGTATTTTATTTAGAGGTGCTTTCGAAGCTAGCCCGCGCCACCTGAAACGCAAGATGTCTCTACCGATACCATTTGAAATGCCAAATAGCCTCGTTCAGCCATGGAATATGAAATTATTTAATGACTTTTACTTTTGGAGCAATTCAAAGCGAAAACTCGCAAAACTCGTTGATTATAACTCGTTCTTTTTCCCGTTAGACGCACTTTTGAATTGGAACCGGATGTATGGGCGCCGAGGATTTTTTCAATATCAATGTGTTATACCCTTGCCAAGCAGCCAAAATGTTCTTGGCAAATTAATAGCCATTCTTCGAGACAATCACGCGTCAAGTTTTTTAGGCGTTATCAAGACATTTGGTTCGATAGTTTCCCCTGGAGTGCTTTCATTCCCTAAAGAAGGCGTGACACTTTCAGTTGATTTACCTAACGAAGGGCATCAAACATTGAATTTAATGAATCGACTGGACAACTTAGTTGCCGATTCTGGAGGTGCGGTTTATCCTGCTAAAGACGCTCGCATGCAAAAGCAACATTTTGAAATTTTTTTTCCACAATTCTCAGAGTTTTCTAGATGGATCGATCCCCATGTAAGTTCTGATTTTTTAAAAAGAGTGACCTCGTGAAACATTCTCTAAAAAAAGTTGTCATTTTTGGAGCCTATTCAGATATTGCCAAAGCCTTACTCTGGAAATTATGTGAAGACCAAACCGAATTTTTATTGGTGGGGCGTCACCAAAAACCACTAGATGACCTTTCGAATGCATTACAAAAGCGCGGCGCGCCATTAGTTATAACTAAAACATGTGATTTATCCAATATTCAGGAACATCAAACGCTATTTGATTTTATCGAAACCCAGTTTTATGGGTATGATACGGCCTTTATTGCTTACGGTAATTTACCCGACCAACATCAGTGTGAGAACAATCCCGAGCATGTTTTAGAGCCGCTTTTAACCAACTACGTATCTGCCTGTTCGATTCTTTTATTTTTGGCAAAAAATATGTGTATCAGAAAACATGGTGTCATTGGTGTGATTACCTCTGTTGCGGGTGATCTTGGGCGTAAAACAAATTATGTTTATGGTTCGTCAAAGGGAGGTTTGAGTATTTTCCTAGAGGGCCTTCGCTCAAGATTGGTTCAATATAATATAGATATTGTTGATATTCGACCTGGATTCGTTGATACACAAATGACCTCGCAGTTTTCAAAAGGATTTTTGTATTCAACCCCTCAAGCTATTGCACCAAGAATTTTTAGTGCATTAAAACAAGGTCGAGCGGTCGTATATGTGCCCTTTTATTGGAAATGGATATTGCTTGCTTTAAAATGCGTTCCAAGAGGACTGCTTTCAAGGCTCCCCATTTGATTTCACATTTGACGATAGGATCAGTATAATTATGAAATATCCACTCATGAACACAACTGTCTGTAAATTCAATGAAATCTAAGCACGTACTCGTCACAGGAAGCGATGGATTTATCGGGTCACATCTTACTGAAGCCTTAGTGCGTGATGGCCACAATGTTCGTGCGTTTACCTATTATAATGCATTTAATGGACATGGTTGGTTAGATCGCGTTTCAAAAGACACTCAACAGTCACTCGATATTCGCTCGGGAGACATTCGTGATCCATTTTTTGTGAAAGATTGCATGAAAGGAATCGATATTGTTTTCCATTTGGCTGCTCTTATTGGTATTCCATATTCGTACATAGCACCCGACGCCTACATTGAAACAAATATAAAGGGTACTCTTCATATTCTTCAGGCTGCTAGAGAGTCAGGTGTTGAGAAAGTTTTGCATACGTCTACAAGCGAAGTTTATGGCACGGCCAGATCTGTCCCTATGACAGAAGAACATTCTCTTTTAGGGCAATCACCTTACGCGGCAAGCAAAATTGGCGCAGATCACCTGGCACTTTCCTTTTTTCATTCTTTTGATCTTCCAGTGTGTATTGTGAGGCCATTTAATACCTATGGTCCTAGACAATCCACGCGTGCGTTTATACCTACGGTGATCACACAAATTCTCAAAGGCCAACGTGAACTTAAACTTGGTTCGCTCTCGCCAACGAGAGATCTAAATTTTGTTGAAGATACGGTTAATGGTTTTCTTGCCATTGCTGCGTGCGAAGAATCCCATGGTGAGACATTCCACCTGAGCAGTGGATTTGAAATATCCATGGGTGAAGTTGCTCATCTTATTGGAAAGACTTTGAATAAAGATCTCAAAATTATAGAGGATCAAAAGCGGGTGCGCCCTTTGAAAAGCGAAGTACTTCGACTTTTTGGAGACAACACCAAGACAACACTTAAAACGGGGTGGAAACCAAAGTATGGTGGTCTCAGTGGTTTAGAAAAAGGCCTAAAATTAACAGCAGAGTGGTTTGGCAATCCAAACCATCTGACTTACTACAAGAATGAAGGTTACACCGTTTGATAATTTTACTAGTTCAGTTATGAAACCTGTTTGTGTCATAGCCGAGGCAGGTGTTAATCATAACGGCGACATGGTTCTTGCTCGTCAGCTTATTGATTCAGCTGCCTCTTGTGGCGCAGATTTTGTTAAATTCCAATCGTTTCGCGCAGCGCATCTTGTAACTCAAGATGCACCAAAAGCCCAATATCAAAAGCGCACTACTGGAATACAACAAAACCAATATGAAATGCTTAAAGAACTTGAGCTTTCAGAAGATCAACATTTTATGCTGCAAGCACACTGCAAAAAAAGAAACATCGGATTTTTATCGAGTCCTTTTGATATTGAAAGTGCAATATTTTTAGTTAAAACACTTGGGCTTACGACCTTAAAAATTCCATCGGGAGAACTAACAAATGGTCCATTTCTTTATGAGTTAGGCTGCCTTAAGGCTTCTCTGATTATTTCGACTGGAATGAGCACACTAGATGAAATAGAAGGCGCACTTAAATTAATTCTTTTGGCACAAGATCAGCTTAATCCCACGAGTGAACTTTTTGACACTCCTTACAATATAAACCGTGGAGCACAATTATTAGCCAGTCGAATAACGCTTCTACATTGTACTACTGAATATCCTGCTCCTTTCAGCGAGATTAATCTAGAAGCAATGAGTACGATGACTCAAGCATTTCAATTGCCAGTGGGTTACTCAGATCATACAACGGGTATTTCGATTTCATTGGCAGCTGCAGCGCTTGGGGCATCGGTGATCGAAAAACATTTTACGCTAGACAAGACTCTGCCTGGACCCGATCAACAGGCATCTATAGAGCCTCATGAACTCAAAGCTTTGGTAGCAGGAATACGTGAAATCCAACAAGCCGTTGGAAACGGAAATAAAACTCCAAGCCCCTCTGAGATAAAAAACCGCGATATCGCTCGCAAAAGCCTTGTTGCTTCAAGGTTCATAAAAAAGGGTGAGGTTTTTTCACGTGACAATATCGAGGCAAAGCGTCCTGGAACAGGATTATCACCCATGCGCTATTGGACTATTTTGGGAACTAAGGCAAATCGTAATTTTGAAAAGGATGAATTGATTTGACGAATAATTTACGCCTAGGTTTTTTTGGTGACGGGCCTTGGTCTCATGAAGCTCTACGCGTGATCACATCTGACAAAACCATAGAAATTTGTTTCGTCTGTCTGCGTTCTGTCAATCCAGATCAAGTTCTAAAACAAATGGCACACAATTTATCGATACCAATTATTGAGAATGCTCATATTAATGATCCAACATTTATTGAACGCGTTTCGTCTTTGAATGTGGATTTACTCGTGTCCATGTCATTTGATCAAATTATAAAAAATCCACTTTTGTCATTGCCTACACTTGGATTCATCAACTGTCATGCTGGTGCACTGCCGTTTTATCGAGGACGAAATGTCATTAATTGGGCACTGATCAATGGCGAAACGCGATTTGGCATTACCGTGCACTATATAGATAGCGGCATTGATACGGGCGATATTATTTGCCAAGATTGGGTTGATATCTTGCCAGAGGACGACTACCCCTCTTGTTTGACCAAGGCCTATAAGGCCTGTCCCAAAACACTTTACAAAGCCATCAAACAGTTACAAAAGGGCAATGCTGAACGAATCGTACAAGACTCAATTCATCCTGTCGGGACTTATTTTCCACGACGTGTTCCTGGTGATGAAACCATTGACTGGATGTGGCCCAGCTTGAGAATCCATAATTTCGTGCGAGCTTTGACAACCCCTGGTCCTTTGGCACGAACGCATGTAAATCAGCAAACGCTTGGAGTCAAAAAAACAAAGCTTATCAAAGACGCACCGTCATACATAGCAACTCCTGGAGAAATTATCGGTCATGCGACCGAAGGAGTCGTTGTAAAAACCGGTGATAGCTCACTCATGATTTTGGAGGTTGATTGGGTTGACAATGAAAGCCATCAAAAAAATCGTCCATGGCGTCCAACTTTTAAAATAGGTACTAGATTTTCAAAATGCGAAGGACACTCAAAATGAATCGATGGAGCAATACAACCATTCCACCAACTGCAACAATAAAAAATGCCCTTTTGGTTATTGATCAAACTGGATATCAAATTGCACTCGTGGTCGACGATCATGGAAAACTCATTGGAACCGTTACAGATGGCGACATACGACGGGCAATACTAAAAGGATTGCCTTTGGATACGTGCGTAAAAGATATTATGAATAAGCATCCAATTACTATTTCTGTAAAAAAATCACGACACGATATTCTAAAATTAATGCGTGACAAAGTGGTCAAACACATTCCCTTAATCGACAGCAAAGGTGTTTTAGTTGGCATAGAAACGCTGGACGATGTTCTAAAGCCGTTAAATAAACCTAATGCTGTGATTCTAATGGCTGGAGGCAAAGGTGAACGACTTTATCCATTAACCAAAGACTGTCCTAAACCCCTTTTAAAAGTGGGTTCTAAGCCGATACTAGAAATTACACTTGAAAACCTGGCAACCTATGGCTTCAATAAATTTTATCTCTCAGTAAACTACAAGGCCGAAATGGTTGAAAATCACTTTGGCGACGGCCATCAATGGAACGTTCATATTGAGTACTTAAAAGAAGATACCAGTTTAGGAACAGCTGGCTCGTTGGGTTTTATCAAAGATACGCTTCATGAACCGTTCATTGTTATGAATGCAGACCTCATCACAAAGGTTAACTATGATTATCTATTACAGTTTCATGAACAATCTAATGCGCACGCAACCATGTGTGTTCGAAAATTTACCTACCAAGTTCCATTTGGGATGGTCTCTCTCGACGAAAATCAAATTGTAAATATTATTGAAAAACCCACACAGTCTTTTCTGGTAAGCGGTGGAATCTATGTGTTCGAGCCTGATGTATTAAAATTTATTGAGCGAAATGAAAAGCTGGATATGCCTCAACTTTTTGAGAGACTTATCGAACAAAAGAAAAAAACTGTGGCTTTTCCAGTCACAGAGTACTGGATAGATATTGGACGAACCGATGATTACAAACGTGCTATCGTTGAGGCCGAGGAGATATTGGATTGAATTGCCTTGTAATAGGATACGGTTCCATTGGCGAACGCCACCATCGAATTTTGAAGGAAATGGGACATGATGTTTCTGTAGTAAGTTTAAGGCATCTGAGCGGCGTAAAGCTTTTTCACAGCGTCGATGATGCGATTTCAAGTGAGCAGCCCGACTATGTCGTGATTGCAAACAAAACAAGTGATCATAGGAATACGTTGATCAAAGTGTCAGATGCCCTTAGTACTCAAAACTTACTAAATACACGCATACTGGTTGAAAAACCTCTTTTTCATACAAGTATCGATCATCCCTTTGAAGCCACGTTTAAAACTTATGTAGGTTATCATTTGCGTTTTCATCCCATTATGAAGGAGCTAAAAAAGCGTATCAACCAAAACAAGTGTCTAACAGCCTTTGCGTATGTTGGACAATATCTACCACTCTTTAGACCCCAAAGAGACTATCGCGAAAGCTATTCGTCAAAGCTATCCGAAGGCGGTGGCGCTTTACGAGACCTTAGCCATGAGCTCGATTACTTGTCTTGGTTTTTTGGAAAACCCAACAACCTCTTTTCCCTATCGGGTAAAATAAGCTCCCTCGACATTGATTCAGATGATGCTGCCACGGTACTCATGAGTATGCAACACTGCCAAATGGTTATGTGTGAACTAAATTATTTAGATCGCCCCGGAAAACGATTTCTTAATATTAATACCCGTGATGCAACTCTTTTTGCCGATTTAATCGATAATTCTTTAATGGTCGACAATCATAAAATGGATTTTTCATGCGATAAAGATACGCCCTATCGTGAGATGCATCGATCCATTTTAGAAGGCGAATCTTCAGAAGCATGTACTTTCAGTGAGGGGCAAACTGCGATGAATCTGATCAAGCGTATTGAGGGCATGAAAGAAGCAAAGCAGATGATTTTATGAAAAGACTTTGTACAATATGTGCCCGAGGAGGTTCTAAAGGTGTAAAAGGCAAGAATCTTCGACAACTGGGAAACCACTCTTTACTAGAGATCAGCCTCATTCAAGCCCAGAAATCAAAATTATTTGAAACCATCACAGTGAGTTCAGATGATCCAAGCATTTTGGATGTGGCTAGAAAGGCTGGTGTGGATCATGTAATTGAACGACCTCTAGAAATGGCCCATGACAGCGCTGCCAAGTTGCCAGCAATTCAACATGCCGTCCAAAGTACTGAAATATTTTATGGAGCAAAGTACGACATATGTGTCGACCTTGATGTCACTTCGCCACTCAGATTAGTCGCAGATATCTATGGTGCGGTAAACTTACTTGAGACAACCCGAGCCTCTAGTGTCATCACTGGCTCTTTGGCTCGTCGATCACCCTATTTTAATCTTGTTGAAAGACAACCTGATGGAACAGTTCAACTCTGTAAACATTTAGAAACTCCCATCATTCGAAGGCAAGATGCACCACCTTGTTTTGATATGAATGCTTCAATTTATGTTTGGAAACGCGATGCCCTACTCAACTCTGATCAACTGTTTCAGAGAGACACGCTTCTTTTTGAAATGCCCTTTGAGAGATCTTTGGATATTGATACAGAGATCGATTTTGAAATTGTAAAATGGCTCACTGAAAAATATGGTAGATTCCAAAATGTCTGGTAAGGGTTTTAATCACTTGAATCATCTGTTTTGCTTGAATGAAAAAAACGCCCTTGTAACAGGTGCCACAGGTATTTTGGGTCGGCACTTTTGCCATGGCCTTGCAGCTTTTGGCGCAAGAGTTGCCGTTGTTGATTTAGATAATGCATCTTGTAACGATCTTGCTAGCGAATTAAATGACACTTACAAAACCAATTGCATAGCTCTCGCATGTGATATTTCTAAAGAAACAGAAGTCCTGAATCTAAAAAAAGAAATCATAAAAGCGTTCGGCAATCTTCATATTCTTCACAACAACGCTGCTTCCAAAGCAGGTGATCTAAAAGTATTTTACGAAAACAATTCGACTTTTTCGATGGATGCTTGGCGAAAGATTATGTCGGTGAATTTAGATGGAATGTTTTTAATGTCCCGTACTTTTGGTGAATGGATGACGCAGTTGAAGCAAGGGGGCAGCATCATCCAAACGGCTTCAATCTATGGCGTTGTTGCACCAGATCAACGCATTTACGAAGGATCCAAATACATGGGTCAAAGCATGCGCTCCCCCGCAGCATATTCTGCGTCAAAAGCGGGAGTTATAGGTCTTACTAAGTATCTCGCAGCACTCTTTGGAGAGCATGGCGTGCGAGTGAATGCGCTGTCTCCGGGAGGCATTGAAAGTGGTCAAAATGATCAATTTGTTCAAAATTATTCAAAACGCGTGCCTCTCGGAAGAATGGGGCAAGCCGAGGAAATGATTGGCACACTTATTTTTCTAGCCTCAGACGCCTCAAAATACTTAACCGGTCAAAACATCATTGTAGATGGCGGGCTCTCTTGTTGGTGATACCTAATGGATGCTCTTGAAATTTTTCTCGAATCATCCATATCAGTTCGAGACTGGCAGTCTCCCCAGGTCTCAAAAGAAATGCGTAGACACGGTAAAAGTTTGGGTCCAGGCGTACGGCCCTCCTCGATCAGGATCAGAAATATTATGATTTATGCTTAAATATATTTTGGCGTACCTCGTTAACCCACGAAACGACATTTTGCTTTCCAAAGACTGATACAAAAAGAACCAATGCAGTCAAAACGATCCAACTGCTCTTAAGCATAAAGTTAGCGAGAAGGTTACCAGTTTCAATAGTATAGCCCAGGGCAAAGCCGATACTGACAATGCAAATTAGCTTAAACCATTTGGACCACATTGTGGGCCTTGGATATGCTATACATGCAAGGACAATTTGGACACCTGACTTTACAAAGGCTGTAATAATAAAGGCAGCTAACGCGCCTAGGCCCCCGTATATGGGTACAAGGACTGTTGCAGAAACAATGCCTGTGATGGCCGCAGATATAGGAACAAGTGGAGCTCTGTTATTAGATTTCGATAGATCTAACCCACGACCAACAGCCGTTGCAAATGACATCAGATAGTTTCCAAGCACAAAACCTGGCACGTAAACATAGATGTCTGCATATTCTGATTTGCCAAAGAACGAGATAAATTCTTTGGATAGTAGTGCAATCGCCAGTGCAGGAATCGCCAAAACTGTTACGCTATACACTGATAAAAGCGCCAGAATATCTGGACCATCTTTACGTTCGCTAACTGTTCTATATAAAAAAGGAATCCATGCTGTCTTAAAAATTCTGTTAAACAAGCTGTAAGACGAACCAAACTGATTTCCAAGGGAGTACTTTCCGAGAATGCTTAAACTGGCATTTTTTTCTAAAAAATATCGATCCATGATTCCAGATATCCCTTCAAGAACGGCCGAGAAGGCCAGTGGAATTGAGAATGTCAAAGGTTCACGATAGTACGTAACTGTCGTTGTCAATTTTGAATTCTTCCATAAAAATATACCGTATACAATAGCCCATGCAAAGTGATGAAAGAGACTCCCATAGAAATATCCTTTAAGACCAAGATCAAAACCATATAATAAAATCAAAATTAGACCCATCTCCATCAAGGTGCTTGTGACACTGATCTTGTTGAACACCGACGTCTGCTCTCGAATTCGAAAAATCGCCAGTGGCAAAAACGAAAAATTAGAGAAGAACGCTGTCCAAAGAGCTAATTGAAAGTACGGCCGGTAAGACATTGTTTTAAAAATCATGGGAAACAGTTGATCCCCAAAATACTCAATCATGAGCGATATGATCAAACTCGTTCCTACCGATACTACAGATAACGCTCCTATCAGATATTTTTGATCATCAGATTCATATTCATAGTAAAATCGTTGAAGGGCTCCCTGCAGACCCAAGGTAAAGATAGGCACTAAAACCACAGACAACACTTGCGATAAACCAATAATGCCAAAATCTTCAGGCGTTAGTTTTCTCCAATAGAGTGGTATCAAAAGAAAAGTGCTCGACCTCACACAAAACATGCCTAAGCCATATAAAAGTGATGTTGAGAACAACCTTTGAGTGAGTTGTCTGGGCGTTAAATCACGATAGGATGACATATATCTTCAAAATTTACAGGCCACACGGTTTATTGGCTAGTTTTGAAGCGAGGAACGACCTACATTGCTGAATCTAGAAACGTTTGTTAATGTATCTGCCTGTGACATTTTACAAAACTTACCGTGAAATCATTTCCGGTTACCAAAACAATCAAAAGTCGCGATTTGACCACGAGTATTATTTATATGCGATTTATCGCTATCTTTCATTCCCACTCACAGCTTTTTTAATAAAACTTAAATTTACAGCCGACACCGTCACGATATTTAGATCAGTAACGCTTCTCATATGTTTTGGGCTAATACTATTGGGGCAATACACTTATATGGTTACGGGCGCATTGGTATTTTTGTTTGCCTATATCCTGGATTTTGTCGATGGCAATATCGCACGATTTAATAACACTTCTAACTATTACGGAAAGTTTATTGATGGACTAGTTGATTCATTCGTCTGCGGCTTATTTATATTTTCTACAATTGGAAATATTCGAAGTGGACATACATTATTTTCCATTCGAACAGAAATGTTTATGGGTGTTACTACTGCTTTTGCAAGTCTGTGGATTCAGTATTTTAGAATTCGCGTTGCTTATTTTGTGAATCAAAGTCAAACACATTCGGCCCCAAACCATGAAATGCCATCTAAACCTAAAGCATGGTGGCATAAAACTATGGCATATTTTTATTCTATGACAAAGCAGTTATCAGTTTCGACTCCTATTGCGTTGATTATTTTGTGCCCATTGAATTTGCTATCTGTTTTTAATGCGGTCTTCTTTGCCATTTACCTACCTATGGCCCTAGGAGAAGGAGCTATGACGATATGGAACTTAAAAAATACGCTTCGGATTGAACGAGAATACTAATCAATAAGTTATTGGGGTTATTTTGCAGTTTCGATACTTCTTCGAATATCCTGAAGATCTTCGTATGTATCTATTTCTTTCCAATTGAAGGCATCGGTGGATAGGCACACGATGCGTTCGTGTTTTTTTGCCGCTAGATTGGTAAATGCAAAGGTATCATAGACGTCTAGATATTCGCCCTCAAGACAACGTTCTATTTCATCAAACACTTTTTGAGGTTTGTGAATGGCAGCAATGCCTGTCCATTCACCGTTCGCCTCATCTAAGTGCATAGTTTTATTGCAATCAACTAGCACGTCATTCTCATTCACTTTTACTTTCATTGCTTCTTCATCGACGGGACCAAAGTCAGTCATGAGAGTCATCAAAGAAGTATTCTCTTGCTCGGAACGTTTCACAAAATGTTTAAATAACTTGGGATCACAATAGACATCACTATGTAAATAGATAAATGACTGATCTCCAACGTACGTTTTAGCAAACCACAACGAGGCCATATTGTTACATGTTCTATAAAATGGATTATGTATCAACGATACTTTTAGCGGGCCTTTTCGCGAAGACAGGTGAGATAATTTTTTCCATTGATAGCCTGTGACGATAAAACATTGCCGAATGCCATTGGCCTCAAGATTCTGCATCGCGCGTTCTATTAAACTCACGTGATTAATCTCCAACAGGCATTTGGGATAATCCAATGTGTGGGGATATAATCTAGAAGAAAGCCCGGCAGCCACGATGACAGCGACATTGTACATTACTTAGAGAGCATCCTTTAGAATCTTATAAACGTCCTCTTGTTCTAACTGATACGGATAATTGCCCATTCGAGAAGAAACAGCAAAAGCATCTTGAACAAATAGTGATAAATGTTTTTCGTCTATACCATAGGAACGCAGCGATCGATTGATCTTAAGTTTATTAGCAAGGTTCACAAAATACGTTTGTGCATCCTCTGGAGTTTTAAATCCAAGTAACGTTTTTAACGCAGAAACTCTTTGAGAAAACTGATCACTATCTATATTAGAGCGTAGTTTCTTTGGATCATTAGCTTTTAGAATGAAATGAAATAGACCTGGCATGGTCAAAAATACAGCAATGCCATGAGGGACCCCAAAATGTGCAGTCATTGGATACGACAATGCGTGACAAGCTGTTGTTTTGGTGAGTTGAATGGCTCGCCCCGAAGCGTTGGATCCAAGTAATAAAGCCATACGCTGCTGAATAGACGGATTCAAGCAATCTTCATTTTCGAAGAAAAAAGCAAATGCCAGAATGGCTTGGGTCGCAAAATATAAGGACTCATCTGTTGCATTGGCACTCCAATACGATTCAATGGCCTGAACAAATGCATCCATAAGAACTGAACTAAAAGTTATACCTTTTAAATGCGTTGTCCAGTGAGAATCTAATATCGCTATAGATGGCATCAATGACGGATGATCCATCGATTGCTTTTGTTGATTGCGATAAAATGTAGCAAACTGCGTAGATTCACTCCCCGTACCAAATGTCGTTGGGATGGCAATAAAAGGCCAAATAATTTCCTCCGAGCTAACACTCAGAGTACTTTTAGAGACATTCTCAACGGCAAAGCGTTTTGAGCGGAAGGCTCCAGAGGCTTTGTCGTTGGAGCGGCCGACGCTAGCACCTAGGATAGTCTGCTTCGGAATATCAACGTTTCTTGCAGAACACTTAAGATAGGCCTCTATAGAAACATCACGGCGAACTAAGAAACTGATTATCTTTGCCATATCAATGACACTGCCTCCCCCAATTGCGACCACAGCATCCCAATGCTTTGTTTTCGCTTGACGCACTATTTTTGAAATAGTTTCTACGTTCAAATCAGATGGCTTTACCGTATAAGACTCAACTTTTGCTTCCCTTAATAACTTCTCTAGATCAGCATGAAATGGATATTTAGAAAATGAACTACTCCCATGAAACAGTTTGATATGTGCCCATTTGTGCGTATCAATTAATTTTCTTAGGACACCAACCGAATCAAACGTCGGTATGATCGACTGCCTATTTATTTGGTCGCTCGAATTCATTCATAAACCGAAGTTTGTTTTCCAAGACACTTGTTGTAGGTCGTGACAAAGTCTTACGAGAAGCATTGGTAACGCGAATTTCTAAAAATGCCGGACCACTGACATTGCAAAGCTCACGAAGCTTTGCGATCAAATCATCTTCTGTTTCCGATCGCTGCATCCACACATAACCCAAGGAACTAGCGACGGATAGCAAGTTCAGTTTTGACCCAATGGTTGTTTGTCCCCCCACAGATTCATGAGCCCCATTGTTAAACACAATATGTTTAAAATTTTTTGGCGCAAGTTGCCCAATAGTCGCTAAACCTCCAAGGTGCATGAGAAGCGAACCATCGCCATCAAGACACACAACTTGTTTTGAAGTATTCAAAGCTGCCCCTAACGCGATTTGAGAAACATGTCCCATTGCACCAATATTAAGAAAGTCTGGTGGAGGGATTTTCCCTTGCCTCTCTCTAAGCTCAAAAAGCTCTCTTCCAAGTTTACCAGTTGTGGCCAGAAACACTGTGTCCTTTGGAACAATATTTTCTACAACACTATTTAACGCAGCCTCTCTGGAAAGAGACGTTTTAAATTGAAATTTATCCTTGAGTTCATAGCTTTCAAAACAACCTGGCTTTACTAAAATAGCTGAGGGCGCATTATTTGTTCTTAAAAGCGTGGTGACTTTCATGACGGTTTGTTTTGCTTCATCTATCGTCATAGGTAGTTCCTCATAGGGGATTTTTAAAGCTTCTAAGATACGAGGTGTGGCTGAGCCCATTGCCATATGCTGAGGCTCGTCGGACTCACCAGGCGCTCCTCGCCAACCAATTAGCAGCAATATTGGTATAGAATAAACATCTCGATGAGCCAATGACACAAGAGGATTTAGTGCGTTTCCAAGTCCTGAGTTCTGCATATACACCAATGGATGACGGCCACTAGCCAGATGATAACCTGCAGCCATCGCAACGGCACTTCCCTCTTGCGTTGTTATAAAATGAGACTTTTGGGAAAATCTATCGCCTATAGCTGAACAAATATCTTTGAGGAGTGAGTCTGGAACACCTGCAAAAAACGAAAAGTCCTGTGAAACCAGAACATCTAAAAACTGTTGAGGGTCAATCACGTCTTAACTCGGTATAAGCCGAATAACTTCTCCCACAGAAATACATTGATCCCGCACTTCATAGGCTCTTTGATTCGTAAGAATTGTTTCGGCTACTTTTTTCATCGACATATAAGCACTTCTTAAGAGATGATTTGCATAGATAACAATTTTTATACCCGCATCACGAAACTCACTTTCAGTCGCTA
>JAGRAY010000060.1 GCA_020434375.1 Bdellovibrionales bacterium
CCCGTTAAGATGGCATACGTTGTATACGCCGCCTCTGGCACAAAAATCGCCGTTGCTTTCGCATCGTCCGCCCTGAAACCAAACCACGCCACTAAAATGGCCATAACGACGTTCTTTTTCATAACTCTTTCTCCCCTAACTATTTCTAAATTGGCCTAATTAATTACAACATCTAGCGTCATGCGTCAAGACCGATGTCAATTCCCGTTTTGACTATTTGGAGTTCAGACTTTTTGACCTTTACGCGAGTACAGCTATCTTTTTTGTGCGCGGTGGTTAGTTTTGGCCACTCACACGACGGAAAAAAGCACGGATAATTTTTTCACACTCATCTATCTCGTCGAGATCTTGAGAGGGCATCATTTCGTTACAGTTTTCTTTTGTATAGTCCCGTTTATAAAGTCTATCGTCTCCTGTTTGAGAATCTGAAAGGACTGTTCGCAAAATGTTCGGGTTTGCAAACATAAAACTTATTGCATCCCATGGTTTTAGATGAAAAGTCCACTCGTTTAAACGAGCGCTCCCGTGATTTTTAAACACGATATCTAGAGAACATCTCGGTTTTCCATCCTTTATAAGTACCAACGGGTCAGCACCTCCTCCTGTAGAATTGGTGATAGAAAAAGGCTACTTGCCAATCTTATAACCTCTTTTCAAAAACTCTCTTAATATCTTTTCTGGGTCACAGTTCTCCTTGTCTTCTATGGTCGTTGAATTCGCATACTGACTCACCCAAAGACCGTCAAACGAAGCCTCTTCACTATTCGACTGTTCTGCTCTCAACACAATATGTTCGGAGAAATCCGTCAGCGTAAAGTTCACTTCTTCATAGGTATCCACGAATGCCCTTACATTACGATAGAGTTCAATAATCAGATCCGTTTCGATTGTTCCACTCGATCCGAACTTCACGTAAACATCCTCAATCTCTTGCCTAATGTTTCGATACTCTGCCACGATCGCTTGGAGCTTTGCCTTAATGGCAATTTCACGATCAGTAACCGTTTTAAAGCTGTTTAGGTCAGCCGTCTGGCCGGAAATCCTCGGAAATCGAATATCAATTCCTTCAGCTTCGGTGCAGCCACATTAGCATAGTAGAAAATACCTCCGACTGTCACGCCCCCAAGTATGGCATATGCCGTATACGCTGCCTCTGGCACAAATGTTACTCCTGAAGTGGGCGTCTTCGCCTTTACTACTGATGTGCTCAGAACAGCACAGGCTAATATGATGCAAACACCTCGTTTTCTCATTTTCTCCACCCATGACATTTTAACTCTCCCACAGCTTTTTGCATTGATCCTCGCGAAACCATTCCTGACAATCCCCTGCCAGGTTAAACGTTTTGGAGATCAGACCTCTTTTGTCTCTTTGATCAACGTGCACTTCAAGCCTTACGACTCCCGGGCGCGATGGTGCCCACACCAAGCGGCACTCTCGATTCTCTTCAGCACCGCCAACACTCCAAATACGAAAACCTTCTTGATCATCAGCGATTTGGACGTGATAACCGTGGCCCTCAGGCATAGCAAGCACATGAGCCAACAGCACATTTTTAATAGAACAACTTTTGCTAAAAAATCGTGAGTGCAAACCTTTGGTAAGCCTATCAACCTCTGCTCGGCTTTTTTCTAAATTATACCCCTCAAGACAGTCTTCTATGTTTTGTGTGCTACCACACGAAATGTACTGACTCGTATTGGCACAAATATGATCAACAGATTTTTTCAGTGGTTCAATCAACGAAACATTGACACATGCTGATGGCCCCGTTTGGTCAAGTTCTTCTAAAAGATTTTCGTAGATACCTTTGAGTGTGAGCAAATGCCGATATAAATTCACATCTTTTTGAGCTAAAGAAGATTCCAATTGTTTAGCCCCAAAACCGTCAGAACTGTCTGACTCTCGAAACGGATGATGCACAAAAGGCAAGGCTATTTCTACTTTCTTTGCTCTTAATCGGATAGAGTTGACTAACCGATATGCAATGTACTTGGCCTCGCTCACACTACATTCCCAATCTGGACTTGCTCTATCTTGTGTGTGGCCAGCAATAGTACACACGACAAGCACCGCCACAACAATTCGACCTCTTTGCCACAAGTACTTCATGTCAGTCTTTGAACATGCTTCGCTTTAAAGGATTTTTTGACATGCGACTTAAATCGTGGATCCACATTTTTAGATCTGTTCCTAAATTAAAGACGCTCTCCACCTGATACCGTATACGCGTTTCAAGATTGTTGATTCTACGTCCATTCGGATCCTTATAGGTTTTGTGGTCACTTCCTGGACGAAATGCGTTTGTTGAAGCAAAGGCATCAATCCCATAATTGTAAACCGCAAAATTGGCGGAAGATCCTGTACCAGATGACTGAGATATTGCTTCAAAAAACTTTTGCGCGACATATTCTGAATGTTTTGGCACATCTTCATTATTCATGTTGATATACTTAATAGGCCTTATCAAGTAGGATTTAAACCACTTTAATCCAGAGTTTTCGTCCCACGCGCTAGAGCTCCCACCAATGAGTTTATTAATATGCATGCGAAAATCACTCTCACTGTCTCGTGTATCAAATTCGCAATATATAGCTTTTTGCTGGTTGTGCTCAATCTCGACTCCGTAAAGCCTAACCATGGCCATGAGATAAAAAATAATCCAGGCATCTGCTTCCGTATCTTTGATCGATACCTTATAGGTGAATCGATCGCGAACAACTATAAAGTTAAATGGATCGCGATCGTAATCTTCACGATTTCCGCGTTCATCTACCTGCCAAGACACGACATCTCCTTCTTGATCCGGTCCTTTCAGTAGAATGAATTTTTCATTGGTTTGACTTCTTGTTTTGAGAGCAGTCGGAATCAAGAGCGAATTGGTCGTCAAATTTGAAAAATCCTCATTGGTCATTTCTAAAATTGTATAACCGGTTTTCGTCGACTTATCGGTGACCATAATCCCGTCTGGACTAAAGACATATTTTTGTTGCTCGTTGGTTCGGTGTCTAAAAAACACCAGCCTATTTCGACCCAAGTCATCGCCTTGGTTTTTCCAGTTAGTATAGCTACCAAGGTAAGGCAAGTACTCTCCATCCAATTTCGAAAGCTGAGATCGAATCAACTTTTGAACGCAGTCGTCGGCATAAGCATCAATGCTTTTTCGCGAATCGTCTATCAGTACCATGGCTTCCTGTGCATAGATCAAAGAAGTTTGGAAAACCATCGCACTGAGAAATCCAACAACAATATTACTCATTTTCTTTCTAAACATCATAAATTACCTCAAATTTTTCTTTAAAACGGCGACTTATCCATTCTGCTCAGATCTACACTTGAATCGACGATAAACAACTTGCTTTTCAAAACCTTTGTCACGGCATCTTCAATTCGTGCACTTAAATTGTATGCACAGTTGTGTCGTGGATCGTTTGGTTGCTCTTGAACATTCTTTTCAGCTACGATACGTCCACCCTGAATCACTGCCAAAGTTTGACCAGAACCGTCCGTAACCTTAGCGGGATCCAAAAAGTGCCCCATAAATCCATTGTCAGACGAACCCTCGATTTGTTGGACAGTCTCGTTATTAATCTTGGAGGTCCTAAACAAGTTAATGTAGGACTCTTTAAACCAACTGCCTACCCTAGAGCTGGCGTCGTTCTCTGCTAAGTGTTCTTCTAAAATCACTTCAAGATAAGGTTTGTATCGATCTAAGTCATGACCATCGAACTCACAATAAAGGCCCCATGCGTATGCATTTCTATAGTGTCCCTCAGTTTTCTTAATGACAAGCTGCCTTAAGATCACATCGCCTCCAACGATAACGGCATCTTTTGATTTTGGATCTTCTACGTCGAAATAAAATCGATCTCTGACGACAATAAAGTGATCAAATCGCGTATCACTTTCTTCTTCTTTTATTTCTATGCCAAGCTCCTCAAGTTCCTTATTGGAAGGTTGCGCTCGTGATTCGACCATTTTAGAACTCACTTTAAAGAACTTATTGACTTGAAATTGCTTCTTATATTCTGAAGGTACAGCCAATTGGCCCTTCATAAGCTTGCTGAAATCTGAATCTGACAAAAGCAACGTTTTATAACCAACCTCATCTAGTTGAGTTGGCCCACCACCCCCATGAACCGATATCTGATCAATATGTTTAAAAAAAACTAGGCGCTTTCGATCATTTCTCAAGGTCCATTTCATATCTGGAGCACCCCATTTTGAATGTGTTCCTTCGAGAGAGGACACACCCGTCACGAAAAGTTTTTGTACGCACTCTTCATAATAGTTTTCAATACGTCTTTGTTGAAATTCTTGGCCTTTTCCGAGCTCCCAAGGAATTTCAATAAACTCTACCCCGAACGCAACGGACTTAACCAAAAATACAACACAAATTATAATGCGACTGACTTCTATCATTACTTCCCCCCAAAAACCGACTGCTCCCCGAACGACATACTTAGTATCAAAAAAGTAATCCCGATTGCAATCGTTAAAGTAATATTCTTAAGCTAAAACTATGCCATATGCGACAAGCAATAAATTTAGATACTTAGGCTGTTCGTCTTTAGAACCATTGAGACGTAGGGGCTACAGAGGGTCATAAAGTTCGCAAAACTTGCTTCTTAATTTTCCACTTATTAGATCTATGGCGCAAGATACTGACACTACCCCAGTTTTGTGGTTGTATTCATGGCCTGGACGATCGAGCACGGCAAGCATGTGTTGATGCTGAGTTTGAAGGTAGAAAAGAGTGCTATTTCATTTTACTGGTACTGCATCGACAAGAACAAAATCAATCGGAGCCAGAACATGATTGAGCAAAATGCCTTAAGGCTTCTTAAAAGCTGGATGGATAATGGACAGTGCTTGATTGTAATTGCAGACCGAGGGTTTCATCGGTCTGTTTTGCAAAAGAACTTACAGAAAGCAAACGTGGATTATATTATACGGATACCTAAGACCACCCATATCCAGAGTAACTTGCATGCAGGCGCCTTGGAAAACATGAAGGTTAAAATCAATCGTGCGAGAGACTTTAAGTACTGCACGCTCGGAGAGAATGCTAAGGTGCCTGTGCGCATGGTTGTAAAAAAGATCAAACTTAAAAAATCCAAGAAGAAGGCTGAGACAAGTACATGGTACTTAGCAACAACGCTAGATTACAAGAAAGAAGAGATTGTTGAATTATACACGCGAAGAATGGGAATTGAATGTGCGTTCAAAGATCTCAAAACCACGTTAGGGTGGCGGTTTGAGAAGCGAATATCGAGACCTGAAAGAGTGGTTCGATATCTGCTGATTTTGGTGATTACGCTGATCTTGGCTTGGCTCACTTCCTTACGCAAAGTAGCACGCCAAATCTTGAGCAAAGTAAGTCTAGCCAAGGCTTTCGGCCAAATCAAATATGCCTCTTTTGTCCAGGAAGGCCTTTGGATTCTCCAATACCTGGCACCTAAATATCACGCCTTCCATCACCGCAAACCCTTATGGATCTAGCCCCGTATAAAACTGGGGTAGAGTCAGGCGCAAGATAATATTGACGCGGAGCATGTTTTTTGATAGACGCTGATTAAAAGTTTTATTCTTAATGGGGGAACAATGAAAAGAATCGTAATTTTAGTCATATTAACGCTGATTAGTTTTGGACCTGGAAAAAGTCAGGCTAGAGAACAACCACCTGTAGATTTGATTTTGGCCTCAGAGGGAGCCTATTTTGTCTACGCAATTATCACTGGCGTGACAGTTTTGGGTGTGTCTTATTATGCGAGTGAAGCTGCGCCTTCTTTAGATGGGATATCGATTCGATTTCCGAAGATTTCCGGCCAGACGGCTGACCTAAACAGCTTTAAAACGGTTACTGATCGTGAAATTGCCATTAAAACAAAGCTCCAAGCGATCGTGGCAGAGTATCGAAGCCTCAGAGAGGAAATTGAAAATGCCTTTAGTGCTTATGGTAGCTCTGCAACTATTAAGACCTCGTCACTCATGAACTTTCGAACCAATGTACTTAAAGCTTGTACGATTTTTTCAGAAATTCATTGTGGAGTTGAAAAGCCTCGTGATGTGCTACTTGGAGATTTCTCTATCGTGTACGCCAATAGGTTTGACGTTAATAATCTGAACGGCACTTTAGCCAGAGAGTACACAAAGTCAGTTCCATCTGCAATGCGTCAAGGTTGTAATCCACAAGATGTTTTTGAACATTTTTCGGACCTTGGCTATGAGGTCCGAAAACCTAGACAACGAATTGAGTCCACTGCAACAATGAATGGCGCAGGCCTTCGTGCGGCGGATCTGGCACCAAGAAAGAGTACAACTGAGATTTGGGATTTGTACAAAAATGGTGAGGCGGCATGTAACATCCATGTCAACAAAATAAACATGTCTGATGGAAACTTTGCTTGGCAATTTGTGTTAAACAACCCTCAAGCTGGAATCGCGTTTATGAACGGCTCACCTGAGTTTATGACCGCTATGATGAAGTTTTTCAGTGGTGATCCGGCAGCTAAAGATCCTACAGCGATTCAATACGACCAAGATGATTGTAATGACATGATGGATGGCGATCCATGTAAAAAACTCTTAGAATTCTATTTCAACGGAACACTATTTTAATTTGGAATTAAAATACGGGTGTATTGACCGTCAAGTATAGACAGGTTTGGTGGTACGAAAAACGATGCTGTGAAGGTTTTTCAAGCTAAAATACCTGACCAATGTTCGGCATTTACTTCAACGCAAGACGACTATTGTCAACGAGCAATCGATCTTTACCTAGACATACCCAGTCCATAAACATTGAGCAAGGTGTATAGACTCAGTTTTGACCATACATCGCACGTTGAAGGTTTGGGTTTGAATTGATTGCATCGGTGAGTTGTTGTTTCCAGTCGATACTGTTCGCATTATCATAAAATTCCTGGCACCAGTCTTTTTCGGTTAGTTCCATGCAGTCCTCGATCGGAAATTGACGCACAACCTGTTTTGACAAATGCCCGTGTGTGGCCGGTGTCCACGCTTTTGGACTAAGCGTGCCCGTCAAGATTGAATATTTCATCGACATATGACCTGGCATTTGCCGAAGAGCTCCAAGATAAGTGCCTTCATAATAGGCAAATAAAGCCTGCAAATCAGTAGGGCTCATGGATATTCGCGCACCACGCGTCGACGGCCAGCTTTGCTGGATTTGTGGACCATCGGTCACCGTGATCATCATGTCACAGCTGATGTCTCCCTTTTTCATTCGAAGTGTTTTGTAAGGCGGAACGGGTTTGCCCTGATCAAACAAGAATTTTCGGAATAAAATATCTTCCCCGGGAATTTCAAATGAATATCCAAGTTTCTCATAGTAATCCACCACGTCGTCAGTTGAACATTTGTCTCCCTTTTTTGGATCAAATCCCTTTTCTGCAAAAATTGTTTTGGCTCCTTCTAGAAAGGTTCCTTTGGCATCCTCACCGGTAATACCCTCCGATGCCTTCAAAATCACAGCTTGATTGATCATCGTGTCCAGCTGTTCATAAATAACCGGCCCACAAAGAAGTTCTTGCGAAAATTCTTCACAGGCTTTTTGAACAGTTTTCTGAAAATCTTCTATACTTTTCTTCGATATTGTGGCGTCTATGCCAAACTCATCTATTGCGTTTTCAATCGTTTCTCTAAGGTTTCTATACGTGACGCTGATGGTCTCAAGACGATATTTGAGGCTCATTTCTCGATCTAAAACTGTACGATAGCTCTCAACATTGATCGACCGCGCTGCTGACCTTGGATAACTCACCGATATCCCGTCAATTACTGGAGGAGCGTCGCTTAAGACATAGTATGCGCTGCCCACGTAAAATCCAGTCAGGACGGTATAGATGATATACGCTCCCTTCGCGGCTTGAATGACAGATGGATTAGGCTTGTCCGCCTGAACTCCAAAAGACACCACAATAACTAGCAAACTACTTAATAATGTATTTCTCATGAATTTTCCCCTCAATCTAAGACGTTACTGGCCGATATCTATCACATGCATGTGTCGACTGCTAGTTGATCTAATGGTCGAATGCAAAAGAGTCTATTGAGGTCAACTTTATTGTTGACTAAGTGCATCATTTCAAATATGTGAGTATAATATGAACCTGTTGGTTTACGTTCAAGTAAAAGAGGGTACCCGTATGACCAGCTTTATGAAAAAGATAAAAAATATATTTGCTTTGTGCGTCGCCATTATGTTCATCGATGGTTCGCAAGCATTTGGTCAGATCTCTATTGCAATTCCATCCGGGATTGACGCACTCGCCCGGTCAATGTTACAAGCTTCAGAAAGCGTAGCTTTCAATATTCAAGAACAAGAAATAGAAACCGCGGCAGAAAATCTTCTACTGACTATTCGATACGAAAATGGAGATGCTGTATTTTGTGAAAACCAGTTCATCAATCTCACCGAAGTCAAAACTTTTGAGAACGCAATATTAAAGAATCCCAAAAATTACGATCAAGCATGGACCAATGTGACCACCCGTGGCGTACTGTTCAATGTGGCAGAGACATTCGCCCGAATAAAAGAGGCAAATTCATCAGCCAGTTTAGAATACTATTATCAAGCCTTGATTGGACTTATGAATAATATCTGTTCAATTGACGACATCGGTGTCTATTGCGACGAAAAATCGTTCTTCACTGAATAAATGAAGAAACCATTAGCAGTTTTTTGTCTGATCTACCTACTCTATTCGAATCCTTCCAGCGCAAAACCGGTAGTTCCTCTGGCCGTCCCCGTACCACAAGCTGCTTACATGACTTGGACTATACTCACTGGCATATTTGTCAGCACAGCCGCAACTTCTTTTTACTATTTTGCAAATGTCCAGGCCCCATCCATTACAGGTATTGAGTTTAAGCATCCTGCTACGAGGTCTCATCTACATCAATTGTCAGATTACTTGAGTCGATCAGACAAGGACATGGCTCTTTATTCTAGACTTGAATCCATTGAGGGAATGTATAAAAATCTCAAAGAAGAGATCGAATATGCCCATAGCAATGGATCAGGTGTCGATTTGTCATATCTAATAGAGTTTCAAACCCTTGTTCGAAACACATGCACTTCTTTTTCTGCGAAACTATCTTGTGATGGCATGATTTACGAAAATCTAGAAAACTTTATTGCGCAAATGCCTTTTACCTATGCAAACTCGTTTCATCATGATCAAGACACCACCGGAACATTGGCACAGAAGTACACGACTTTGGTAAGTGACGAGATATTAGAACGTTGCGATCCAATGCATCTTTTTCGATATTTTGCCGACCTAGGTTATGTGGTCAAACCACCTGGTCGACGATTTTTTTCTTCGGCAAACTCTCGCAGAACTTCCAATATGAGAGTCAGCACACGAACAGAGTCTTGGGAAATTTCAAAAGACGATAATACATGTGTGATCGATATCATCGAAGATATTGATGCCAATGGAACTTCGAGTTGGATATTTAAACTGCGGAATCCAAATGCTGGCAACTCACAAATGGCATCATCGGGTTTTTTACATGAAGCATTGAGATACTTTTATGGAGAGACCACAACTCATCCTGCTGAGCGTGAGTTCGATGACACGAACTGTAACGAAATGCTCAACGATGACGACCCTTGTGAAAAACTCCTAGAGTTTTTCAAAAAATAACCCACTATTTT
>JAGRAY010000061.1 GCA_020434375.1 Bdellovibrionales bacterium
AAATTTACTTTGGTGTTTCAACTTACATTTAATTTACTATAGAAGAAAAGATTTTCGTTTGTCCTGAGTTTGTAGCAACATCAAAGTCGTCAATATGAAAAGAATAAATCCAAGACCAGAATTGGATTCTGACTGACATCCAGTACGAGGAATAACATTGTTAAGATTTTGTCCAGTGCCACCCGCTCCAGAACCAATTGTCAAGGTTACAGTTGCAACATTTGAATCTCCGAGGCCATCGTTCACTTTCCATTTAAAAGTATCAATGCCATTGTATCCGGCAATAGGTGTATAGCTAGCGACACCATTGTTTAGATTAACGCCGCCGCGCTTTGGCATTTCGACAATCGAAATCACATGAGGTCCTGGACCGCCGTCTGGGTCAGTATAAGTTAGTTGAATATCGAGAGTGTCTCCTGATGCTAAGGCCATCGAATAATCTGACGCCACAGGAAGGATATTGCCATTTCCTTCGCCTCCACCTCCTGAAGGCGTGGGTGTGGGGGTAGGCGCTGCCGGGGGAGGTGTTGATCCTGCTATTTGCACAGCGACTTGGGCTATGCCCTGAACTGTATCGACTAACTGAACTGCAACTGAAATTTGATTGGCGTTGTCTGTATAAGTTTCACCCTGGCTAAGGACATCAACAATTGTCGATTTGTTGGTTGAATTTGTGATGCGATAAATAATGACTTTGTTTCGATAGGTCGACTTAAGATTGCTATCGAATCCCGTGGAATCTCTAAAGGCCGCATAATAATAACTGCCATCAGTTTTTCGTATTTTTAGGATTTGTGGCTGGTTAGCGCTTGGCATTTTTCTTAGAGCCAAGAGATTTTCCGTCGACGAGGCGGTCAATGTTTTGACTGCACTTGAGTTGTTGTTAAAAGCTTGAAGACTCAGAGCTTTGATGGGGTTGAGGCTAATATTTGCGCCACCATAATTTCCCATCACACAACTATGATCACCGTATTCTAGGCCCGACCCTCCAGAGTGATGAAGTCCTAGGTTATGTCCTATTTCATGAGCGAGAATGGCAATACGACTCTGAACGGTTGGGCTGTTATCAAAAAGTTCAAGCATGATAGCGTAATTCACACCTGGAGGATCCGAAACAGGATTGCCAACGCGGGCAACACCTCCAACCCCACCGCAACCGGCGTTTCCCGGAGGAACAACCACAAACGTATAATAATTGTCCAAATTTACGGGGTATTGATTTTCAACAGCTTGAGCAGCTTTGTTGGTCCATGTTGCGTAATCACAATTCGATTGAGGAGGTAAATCTAGTGTCACAGGAAAAATATCGTATCCGCCCGTGTTGTCTAAATCGAAGTTCCATGTGAGATTTCCATTGGTGCCTTCACCATACATTTGAGCCATAACATCAAGTTTTACAGGCGTTGCTTGTGGCGTAAACTGAGACGGTTTTCCATTAAAAGATACTAAGGCCACTGCCGTGGAGAGTGGGCCAATTGATTGAATACCCACGGGCGAAGGTGGATTGACGTATTCAATAGATATAACGGCTATGCTATCATCACCTTGCATGGTGCCTCGAACACCGATTTGCGCTCCAGAAACCATATTCTCTGTGATCTGCTCGGGTTTAAAGTGAAGTCTCACAAGCTTAAAACGTTCTTGCAGAAAATATTCGATTTCACCCTCGTCATTATTAGCCATATCCTTGATTGAAACGCTGAGCATACCCTCGGCAAGGATTTCATCGGAAGCCAGCTCTGTGATTTTTATGGGATTGTTTTTAAAAGATCCTTGAGTATTTGTGTTGTCGTGGTTTGGTGAAGCACATGAGACCAATAGTAAGAGAACACTTAAGCACTCTAATATTTGTCTGGGGACTTTTTGATGTTGTTTCATAGCATTATGTAATTCACATCACGTGCCATCGATAGAATGCTTAAGATATTGAAATAATAATATATTTAAGTGGCCGATTTTAGGCGGTCCGAAATTTTTTCATGAAAACTTTGGGTTGGATCGGTTATAAATAAATGTTTAAGGAATCATGTCAGAAATATTTGCCAACCGCGAAGCGGTTTGAGGGATAGCTCCATGGACAAAACCCATAGAGGGAGCAACCCTACTAGCCCCTAGGATTAATTTTTCCCAAATAAGGCAAATTTCGATAATTTTCAGCCATGTCTAAACCATAACCCACGACAAACTGATCATCGATCTCAAAACCAAGGTAATCGATGGGAACCTGATTTTTGACTTGAGTCGGCTTAAAAAGAAGAGAGCAAAATTTCAAAGACGCCGGATTTCGAAGTTTTAAATTTTTTAATAAATAGTGAATCGTGGTCCCTGTGTCGACAATATCCTCAATCAAAAGCACATGTTGATTTTCAATGGACAATGAAAGGTCCAGCGTGATTTTTACGACTCCAGACGATTCGGTATGGTCTCCGTATGAAGAGGCCCTCAAGAAATCAATTTTTAGGGGTAGGTCAATTTGGCGAACCAGATCAGCAAAAAAAATAAATGATCCTTTGAGTACGCCTACGCAAATAAGATGATTGCCTGCAAAGTCTCGAGTAATTTGGTCTCCCAACTCCGATACGCGCTGACGAATCAATTCCTTGGAAAGATATACTTCGGGCTTTTGATTCACCGCTATTCTAGGTCGACAGTTTTGACCCATTCAGAGAGTAATTTGCAAAAACTCTCCTCGGTTGATTGCGATTGTGTAATTACCTTATCATGATCGATTTTTTTCTGACTGGCTGAAATACCTGAGGCGTAGTTTACAATAAGCGATAAACCCAAAATATTCATGCCCTGTTGACGAGCGGTAATGACTTCTGGGACAGTTGACATGCCGACCGCATCTGCACCAAGACTTTTAAAAGCTCGAATTTCAGCTGGCGTTTCGTACGAGGGGCCGGTAACACCTAGGTAAACGCCTTGAGTTGCCTTGAGTCCTTGTTTTTTTGCTAATGCCAAGCCATGGCTTAAAAATTTTTCGTTGTATGCTTCAGTCATATCAGCAAAGCGGTCACCAAACTCGGTAAGATTGGGACCTCGAAGTGGGTTTCCACCTGTAAAGTTGAGGTGATCTTGAATGAACATAAGAGACCCGGGCACAAGATCTTCGCGAATGCCGCCGGCCGCGTTGGTGACTACAAGATTTTTAATTTTCCATATGCCGCAAATTCGAACAGGTAACGTCACGATGTCCATGTTGTGGCCTTCGTAAAAATGAAAACGACCTGAAAAAACAAGGACCTTACGTTTTCCAAGTGTGCCGTAATAGCATTCACCCTTATGGCCCGCAACGCCCGGTGGGGGGAAGTGAGGAATGTCCGAATAAATCACACTTTTCGCGTTTTCAAGGCGATTGGTAAAGCCTCCCATACCAGACCCTAAGATAATAGCGCAATCGGGAGATTCACTTCCAAATTTTTCTTGCAAGAATTCTAGGTCATGATGAATGTGGTCGAGCGTCATTGTCATGGTGATTAAGTTTTGAAGGGGATCGACTCTTTCGTCAACTTTTCTTTAATAATAATTGATATGGATATTGCTAGCCCAGAATCATCGCTTCTCCAGAGCTGGTTCCAATGCGCGCCGCGCCTGCTTGAATCATTTTAAGTGCCTCAGAAAAACTGCGAATGCCGCCACTAGCTTTAACACCCATGGACCTGCCCACCACATATGAAAGCAGTGCGACGTCTTCGACGGTGGCGCCAGGACCATTAAACCCTGTAGAGGTTTTAATGAAACGAGCTCCAGCCTCTTTTGCGATGATACAAGCGGCGATTTTCTCAGCTTTATTTAAGATTCCCGTCTCGAGAATGACTTTGACCGGCTTTTCACCTGCAATATCTACAACGGTTTGAATGTCTTTTAAGGCAAATTCATATTGTTTTGACTTTAAATAACCCAGATGAATGACAACATCGATTTCGTGTGCGCCAAGTTCTATAGCCAGTTTTGCTTCTTTGGCTTTTATCTCAGTATGAGGATTTCCACAGGGAAAACCAGCGACACTAACGATTTTTGTGGGGTGATCATTCAAGATATCTTTTGCCAAAGGTATCATTGAAGAGGGCACGCACACGGCATAAAAACCATACTGAATAGCCATGTGGCAAAGATGCGTGAAGTCGCTTAATTCTGCATCTGGTCGAAGCAAGGTACTTTCGACGGTGGCGGCAAGTGCGCTTTTTGTCATGTCGATTGGCTTTTTAGGGATTTCGTAGGAAAATGAAGTATATATATGAAGCGCCTCCCGAACGAGGCTTTGAATATCAATCACGAGGCATCTGGTTTTTTACCGGTTTTGTGCCGATATTATATAGATCGTTAAAATAGTTCACGATGAGTTATAAAAAAACGAAAACGATTACTTTATTTTGGATTTCTATCGCATCAGTCCTATGGGCGCAAAGTTTTATTGATGGCGAGCCGTCTATTTTCAAACGACAAGATATATCTGTGACGGGTGCTCTTCGTGAACTTTCATTAGAGAAAGTCATTCCCGGTGGCGGGGATGAGCTTGTCGTTTTGGAAAGAACTGGCAAATATCCTCATTGGCAGGTCGATCTTTCGATATATCGTTTTAGTGATAATAGGGTAAAACCGCTTAAAAAGCTTAGCATTCCCGCCGATACACTTTTTTACGGATTTATATCTAACACCTCTAAAAATCAATCAGCACTTGTTTTGGTTAGACCCAAAGAACTCGAGGTTTTATTTTCAAAGGACTCAACTTGGAATGATGTCAAAAATGTAAAAATACCTTTAAGTTCAGGGTTTGAAGTGAATCAAGATGGATTGGCAAGGCCTATTGATTATCAATTTGAAAATGGTGGCGCGACGTTCTTTGTGCCCGTGAGAACAGGCATTGATGTTTTTAAGCTTAGCGATTCAATGGTAACCTTCGACGGTCACTACCAAATTCCTCCAATGGCATATTATCTTTCTTCCTCCGAGAGCATGGCGTTAGATATTCCCTTTTGGGTGCGCGCATCGTTTTGGTTTCCATCACCTGTTCGCGGGATGCTCAAAAATTCGAACCATGTTCTTTTGTTTCCGTGGATGGACGAAGTTTTTATTCAACCCATAGCTTATAAAGAGAAATCTAAAAGGTTTGTCTTTCAAAGACTTTCGGAAGACGAGCGTGAAGATGGTCAAACGCAGGTTGTCACACATGCCCTGGACCTCAACGGAGATGGGCGAACCGATTTCTTGATGAATAAATTTAAAGGTGCGGCAACGTCACTGACAGCTGAAACCACACTGCATTTAACGGCAAATGACGGAAGCATCGATGCTTCTGGGCTGCGCCTTCAACCAGAAGGCAATCGTGCCGCTGGAGCCGTAGCCATTGATTTAAATCAAGATGGCAAAATGGAACTCGCAGTGGCATCAAGTCAATTTAATGCCTGGGCCATTGCCAGAGCCCTTACCCAACGCCAAGTGAAAGTCATGTTTAGCTTTTATTTTTACCATGAGCGTGGATATCAACTAAGCCGTCCTGATTTTACACGGGAAATTCTCTTTGGTTTTGATCTCTCGGACTTAGATATCGACGGTGTTTTGCCTATTTTAACCGGTGATTTCAACGGGGATGGCTACCCCGATGCGCTCTATGCGAGAAATCGCAAACGACTCACCATTTTAATTCAAAAACCAAAGAGTAAAGACGTTTTTCCAGATGTGCCTTCTGGCGAATATGATGTTCAGGTGCTTCGCAAAATTCGCATCGGCGATCTCAATGGCGATGGAAAATCCGACATCGTCATGTACGATCGAAAATCCAGGTTCAATAAAAAGTTTACAGTGTTATTAAATGCGGGAAAGTTCAAATAAGCCGATCTTGCACAGATGCACAACTTCGTTTATATCCTGATGCATGATTACGTTAGAAACCATTCAAAAAACCATTGAATCAAATCTTCCTGGGAGTCAGGTTCAAGTTGTTGATCTTACGGGAACAGGCGATCACATTGAGGTGACAGTGGTTTCAAAAGACTTTGAAGGCAAAAGCCCACTCGAGCGCCATCGCATGATTTACAATATGTTTGGTGCCGATGTGGGCGGCGCTATTCACGCACTTTCAATCAAAGCACGAACGCCCGACGCAAAAACACCTTAAATATTAGAAGCTTATTGATGCATGGTTTTAACCTTGCCAAGGCAGGTCAAAATTGATACACCGCATTATATTATGATCTTGGAGCGTACTTAGGGTTGCCAGCGAGTGACCAAGCAGGTTAAAGGTTCAGCGTGCAACAGCTAAAGTTCGTAAAGGTAGTTTTTGTATTGTTGGGAGTTTGTTTTATGGCAGGCTGCAACGAAGACAAACCTATTGATCAGAACAAAACCGATAAGTCGCAGCCTACAGATTCTGGGTTAGGTAAATCCAAAGAACCTCCCAAGACGCCTCCCAAGACACTGCCCAAGAACGGTTCAATAGTACCTGGAAGTGAAAATGCTAATGCCATAGAAGCAGAGCCCGAAGTGCCCGTTCAAGGTGCTGAAAAAGGAATTGAAGGAAACACAGGCGACCAAAACTCAACATTAAATGATGTGAACAATCCAAAGATCGATCAAAATACAACAGAAGTAGATCAACAAACCTTGCCAGGAGAACCAGGAGCTACTGGAAATGCAAGCGAATGCCCGGATGGTTTGACTTTGCGAGAGGTACCTGTGGTTGTTTTCGCCGGGTCGCAATTCGTTCAGGCATTTAAGGGTTCATGGCAAGACAAAATAAAACAATACATCAATGATGTATCAGCTCTGTACGTAGAGAATTTTTGTATTTCATTTAAGGTCGAAGAGTTGACGGTGTCGAATGAAGTGAAAGCAGTAGATTGGGCTAATCCAACCCTTGAATCGACACTAAAAATGCCAGAGTTAAAAGCGCGTCACGCTATCAATATTTATTTCGAGTATCTTACTCAAGACCAGCGAGATGGTATTTCAAGAATAAATGATGGAAAAATCGGCAGGGGCAAAGCGACTTTTTTAGGACAAGAGATGGTTTTTATTATGACGGATAATCAAAATGAGGCAAGTATTCAGAACGCCTTGGCGCTATACATGGGGCTTCTATTTGGGTCAGAAGTTTTGATTGAGGAAAATTGCGTTATGTCAGCGTCGGGCCCAGAGGATTCGAGCAATGAAAAGCTTCGCAAGTTTTGTGACGGTTCGAAAGATGTCATTTTGGCCAACCGTGGTCGATACTTCGATGTAGATCATCCCAACGTTGATCCAGGATTATTTTCCGATGCGGCTGTTGAGGCTCTGATTGAAAATCAAAGCTTGTTTGCCAATATTAATGGTTATAAGGACCAAATTATTTATGAGCTGATTCGAGAAGGCCATCGTTTCGAAGTTGAACAAGCTCGAGACGAGGCGATTCGTACCTATCTTCGTGCTTCCAAGCTCCAAGTTGATTTAGCTGTGCTTTATTATTTGGTGGGTGCGCAGTATCAAAACAAAAAAGATGCGCTCAATGCCCTGAAATACTATAACGAAGCTCTAGAACAGGATGAGAATGTCTATGTTTTTTTCAAGGTCCACTATTACTCGATTGATATTTTGCTACCGACGGTAACCTCATCAGGAGAGGGCTGTGAAGATGTTAGAACACATATCCGGGGATGTTCCAAATATCTGGAGCTTCTAAAAAGCAACCCTGAAGAACCTATTAAATATTTTGCTCCATTGAACAATGCCGACTTAAAAAATTATGAAAATGGTTTAGACGGCTATCGAAAATTTTTCGCGGCGAAGTGTATCAAAATGGGTGGCCCCTGATGAGAGGAGTTTTGGGTAGCTTTCAAATGCTATTTTTGATTTGTGTTGTAGGTTTGGTTGCTGCATGCAGTGAACAGAAACCCGACACCACAAAAACCACAAAGACAGGAACGAAACCCCAATCGACCGCGGGAGAAAATGTCAAACCATCGATTCGTATTGGAGACCCTTTAGACATTGCAATCGACGATACCTCTGATCACACATATGATCACACACATGATGATCCCTATGCAGATCCCAAGGCAGCAAGCAATCATTATAGTGTATCGAAGTTAACCTCAAGGTCTGAAGTTCTACTCACCAGTGACTCACAAGAGGCAGAAATTGCCATTCAATTTTTTACTGATTCTAAAATGAATCAAGTCGCCAAAATAGATTTAAGTTTAGAGCAGATTTACTTTGAAAATCAAAAAGTTCATCTGTTTAAAAACGGTGATCGATCTCGATTTAAAAGCATGCAAAGTGGTGAATTCTATATGGCTAAGGCTCCTATAAAACCAGAAATGCTTCTTCGCATAGTCGACAGGGATGGTCAGGAAGTCGAAGTGTTGATTCCCGTGAATCGTATTGAACTTAAAGCAGACAACAAAGCTTTGGCTCCGGATCAAACTCTACATTTGACGTATGATTCGGAAAACTCTCCCAGGTTGAATGCCTATGCTTTAGATCCAAATCAAAACTATGCTTGGAATGTTTCAGTAAAAGCAAATGCTTCGAACACTGCCGAACTTGAAATTCCCAAAAGCATTTTTGATGAGAATGCAAAGGATGTGACACTGAAGGTAGAGACTATTTATCATGCGACAGCGTTGGAGTCATCTGCTGCACATGTGGTTTGGGTTCGAGAAATTCACGCGGAAATGCCTCTTCATTTGAAAGCTATGATTCAAAGTTTGCAAGATCTTTGTCCGAAGAATTTGACTTTGAGGGAAGTCTCTGTCGCAGTTCATGGCGATACGGAGTTCATATCATTTTATGGTGACAGTTGGAAAACAGTGATTCGGGATCAAATCGAGATGGTTTCAAAAATCTATGCAGAAAATTTTTGTATTTCATTTGAAGTGAGTGAGTATTTAAGCATGACAGGCGTTATTGACGCAAAGAAATTTATTCAACGCGGCGATGAGGGATATCATTACAAGCTGTTGAGTAGGCTAATATCTCTAAAATCTAGTTACGAGATAGATTTATACTTTGATCATCAGCCCGAAGAATCTTTGCCAGATGGCTCGCTTGTTCGGGGAATATCAACGTTTTTGGGCGATGAGGTCGTTATTGTTGATTCGTCGCAGACTCGGGATCGTATGGACTCAACTCTTTCTCTTTCGCATGAAATTGGACATATTTTTGGGCTTTCTCACTTAAAAAAGAAAGGATGCGTTATGGCGGCAGAGTATTTTGATTCAGAGTGGATTGGTAGAGAGGTTAATGAAGGTTTTTGCAAAGCTTCAAAGGCGATGCTATTGGCGAATCGTGAAAGAGATTTCATTTTGTCTTCGAACAGATCTCAGCACGGAGTCTTTTCTATGAAAGCTTTTGAGGCATTTAAAAAATTTCAAGATGAATTTGCTGAACCCACAAAAATTCCTGAAAAATTTTACAGTCAAATTATTAGGTATGCGGTAAAATTGGATAAAGCCGAGCATCAAGAAGATGCCATTCGAGCATGCCATTTAGCTATGAAAATATTACCCGACGACGCAGCGGCATCAACGTATATTGGATTCATGTACGGTTCATCTAAGCAATATGAAAAAATGGCGCAATACTTTCTGAAGACACTAGAAAAAAAAGAAACACTA
>JAGRAY010000062.1 GCA_020434375.1 Bdellovibrionales bacterium
CTAGTTTTCTTATTGTTAACCAAAATGGGTGTGGCCCATTTCTAGCAGTAGCTTTTTCGATGGAGCGATTTTTTTTTGAGCCATCTGCAGATCAAATGTATGGTCGATATTTTTTACAAGCAGATCAATGGCTTTATGAGGACTCTCCCAAACCATGCATAAATTAATTTTTTACTTTATATTTAGTTTGTTGGTTGCTCTGTCATTATTTTCTAACACGGCAAATGCCTTTGACTTTCAGCAAGAAAAATCTCTATATGCGAACGCACTTAGATTAAAAAACAATCAGCAGTATTTGTTATCTTCTATTTATTTCGGGCTTTTGAGCCAAACGAGTCTTGACTTACAAATGAAATTTTTAGCGACTCGAAACTACATTATCATGATGGATCGGTTAAATGAACACACTGAAAGTCACGTGTATTTGATTCGTGCTTTGAGCGATAGAGAAAATCCGATCAAACAGGACTTTATTTTGCTAGCAAAGATTAAAAATATTGATGTCAAAGAAGAGTTGAACAGTAGGTATGAAAGTGACTATGGTGTTTGGACTCGGCGCTACAATGTTACCAATGGAGATCAACCAAAAGGTGACTGGAAGGATTTATATGAACTTCAACAACTGCTCGTAACCGAGAAAAGAAGAAATGCAGCACTGGGTATGAGTTTGAGTGCAGTACTTCCTGGGACAGGGCAACTTTATTTAGGTGACTTTAGAGCTGCAGCGTTATCGTTTTTGGTGAATGGGCTTTTTGGATTTGCGACCTATCAATTTTTTGATCGTGATCTTCCGGGGCCTGGTGCTGCCTCAGCTCTCGTTTTTTCGATTACCTACACGGGAAATATTCTCAATGTTTATAAGATTTTGGATAGACGCAAAAACAATCTTAAGCGACGCATAGATGAATTTGTTGTTGATCGTATCATTTTCACCAATTAGTGTTTTAACGTATGATTTTAATTTAGTCGGTAACTAAGGGTGGAATCGGGCAGTGGAGAGTGCTTCCGATTGCGCGCAGGAGCTCAACACCTTCCGTTGCATGATTTGGATCAATCGACACAATGCTCGAGAGCGCCCGAAGTAAGTCATCTTTTATTGTAAACGACGCGTGATCCATTCGTTCTAAGCTATTGTGCAGCATTCGAATCGATAGATCTTTTCGCGAAAAGATAGGCCAAGATTTGAGGGTAATATGTTTCAGTGCTTTTTGATATACCGAATTCATTTGGTCTGAATCAGTCTTAAAACAAAGGTGTATCATTGCTGAGAGAATCACACGTATATCTTGTTCGAGTGGTCCGATGGTTTTGTATTTTATTTGACCCCTTACGCGAACATTTGTTTTTGGGTTGATATGATTTGTCAGTAATTTTAATAAAATCCATTCAAACATTGAAATCTTCTGGTCTGCAGCAACTAATTGTTTTGCATAAGATATAAATAAGTGAATTTCCTCGGCGCTGAGCGTTTTGAGTTTTGTCACTGTATAGTCAAAAACTGGAAGGCGGCCTTTAATTCCTTGGGCCTCAATATAAGGATAGAGGTTTTGACATTGAATTCTTAAGTCAGAACTTAAAAGAGCGTACTGTCCGTTTCTTAGTGGTTCATTTTCATCGAGTAATAGGCAGAGAATAATGGCTTTTGCACCTATTGTCGTTTTAGCCGCATTGGCAATTTCAATGGATAAACCGTCTAAGAATGCTTTGGCATACGACATGTGAATGGTTTTTGGTTGGCCAATATGAAGCAAAGGTGCGTCTGATGTAACATCTTGTCCACTTGTAAAAAAATCGACAGCTTGAAACTCACCTTTGAAAGATGGGTCTAATCGTTGAATGCGCTCGTTTAAGGGAGGGTGAGTGGCGAACCACTGTAAGAAAGTTTGCTTTGTAGAATTGGCAAAGGTAAGGTGGGCGATGGCTTTCGAAGAACTGTGCTCAATGTTCGACGTAAAAGTAAAACCACCAATTTTTTTTAAAGCATCTGCAAGGCCACTGGGATTTCTGGTGTACTGAACTGCTGAGGCATCGGCCAGATACTCTCTTTCTCGAGACACGGCAGATTGTATCATACGCGAAAATAGATAACCGATGTAACCCAATACAATTAAAAGAAACCCACCAAGTGGAAAAATGCCTTCACGTGTTCGTCCATAGCTACGATTTCTTAAAAGTGAGTAGCCTAACTCCGTTAAAAATAATATACCGTTAAGAAAACCCATGAGTTGAATATTTAGACGCATATCGCCATTAAATATATGGCTAAATTCATGGGCGACAACGCCCTGAAGTTCGTCGCGTGAAAGCACATCGAGAGATCCCTGAGTCACAGCGAGTGCAGCATCTTCTACAGTGAAACCAGCTACAAAAGCGTTAATTCCTGGTTCTCGTTTTAAAATATAGACCATAGGAACAACGATTCCCGATGCAATACTCATTTCTTCGACGATATTTTTCAGGCGACGTTCTTTATCATTGGTTGTTTGGTCGTTTAGTGGCGTACCCCCAAGTTGCTCGGCTATAACCCAACCCCCGCGTTTGAGTTGTTGGATTTTAAGAAGGCTTTCAATACACACGACAATAAGCGTTGTCAGAAATATGATTAAAAAAAGCTGCGGCTTCCAAAGAAAAATACCTTTGGAGTAATAGGCAATGACAAAAATGCTCACAAAGTACCCCGAAAGACTTAACGCAATGATCGACAGCGCAAAAAGAAAAACTAGGTATCGTGTTTTTTTTCTGGCTGCGTCCTGGGCTTGAAAAAAAGATTTCAAAATCTATGAGCTAAACGAAACCTTTGGAACTTGTCTTTGGGTTTTGTCCTCAAGTTCCCACAAGGGAAGGCCATCGAACTTGAATAGTCGAGCGAGAATGAGATCGGGAAAAGACTCTGTCCGAATATTGTATTGCGTGGTGGCATCATTAAAGGCTTGCCGCGCGAATCCGATACGATTTTCAGTGGATGTAAGTTCTTCAGAGACCTGAATCATATTTTGATTGGCTTTGAGCTCAGGGTATTGTTCCATCACTACCATGAGTTTGGAGAGAGCTCCCGTCAAAATAGATTCGGATTGCATGGCCTTTTGTGCTTGCCCCGGGGTGAATGCTGACCCCTGGTTGACCTGATTTAAATGATGTACGGCTTGATTGCGAGCTTGAATGACGGCTTCTAAAGTTTCACGTTCATGTTTAAGATAACCTTTTGCTGTTTCTACAAGGTTTGGAATAAGATCGTGACGTCTTTTAAGCTGAACATCGATTTGCGACCAAGCATTTTTCACATGATTTCTTAATGCGACCAACGAATTATAAACTCCTGTGAGGTAGAGAAAGAAAACAATTAGTACACCCAGGAAAATGAGTATTGCAATCATAAGATTATTATAGGTGACGTTGGTATGTCGAATCAAGAAAAGTCTGATAAGTCATGGCTCTTTAAATGAATATTAATAATATTTCGGTTTAAGGATTTCATTGCTTCAAAATCTCCCAAAGCTTGGGTGAGTTTCAATGTCTCGAATCCAAACTTAAAACCTGGAATGGGAAGCGGATCATTTGAACAGGTGAGCTGAATAAATCGCCCTTGATTGGGGCCACCCTTATGAAATTGACCCGTTGAATGCAAAAATCGAGGCCCAAAACCAATCGAAAAAGGAACTTTATATTTTAATGCGAATTTGCGAAGTTTTGCTTGATTTGTCTCACTTGGTTCAAGATAAGCTAAAATACCCAAATATTCAGGTGATTTTATTCCTTTTAAAAAGCTCTCCATCGTATTAAGCGGAGACGATACAGCCTTCACTTTTGCTTCAATGTTTGCAAAGCGAAGTTCCTCCTCTGAATCCAGTAGTGAACGGGTATTGTCTTTGCTTTGGTTGACATTGGGTTCATTAAAAGGATTGATTTCCAATATGATTCCAGAAACAGCCGTAGCGATTTGCCATTGAAAAAAAAGCCCACCTAAGCCTGTCACGCTATCTATTGTTGTTTCGAAAGTGGGGTGATGTTTCGAGAGATGGTCGAGCGAAGTGTTTGATGCAACAAAGATACGATCAAAACTATAATCAGCTTCTGTCAGTTGTGGCTCATCTACAATAGGCAAGATGCCTAAGCCATTTTTACCTGTGCTTTCCGCAATCAACTGTTCAATCCAGATACCTAAGGGGTTAAAGGTTGCAGATTGAAGCAGCGTTAATTTGTTTTTGTTAGATAAATAAGAAGCCCCTAAAAAGATACCTAACAAAAATCCAGGGTTATCTTCGATGCTTGTCAAGTGACACTGATTTATCATTGTTATCGCATTATCCATGATGGTATTTACTGGCACTCCCATACAGGCCGCGGGAACAAATCCAAAATAAGACAAAGCCGAAAATCTTCCTCCAATATCAGGCGCATTTAAAAATGTGTCTAAATATCCTTCATTTTTGTTTAGAGAATTGGCAAGTGGCGTATGGGGGTCTGTAATACTTATGAATTGACTCTTGTTTGTAACCTTCGCCTCGAAGTATCGCCTCAATGCCTCAACTTCAAGTGTTGTTCCCGATTTTGAGGCGACGATAAAAAGAGTGCTTTGGAGGTCAATTTGATTTTCAAGTCCACGAATTGTATATGGATCTGTCGAATCCAAAATGAACAATTTCGGATCTTGAAACTTCATTTTGAAGATATGAGAAAAAACATCTGAACAAAGGCTCGATCCGCCCATGCCTAAGATAACCACATGTTTAAATTGCTTTCTGGCGCTCGCGGAAAACAACTCGATCCGCTTTTGATGTTGCACCATCCATTGTTTTGTATCAAGCCATCCCAAGCGATGCTTGATCGCTTTCTGTGTGACGGGGTCTTGACTCCATAGCGTAGCATCTTTTTCCCAAAGTCGTTCAACCCACCTTTCATTTCTTGCGACTTTAATTAAACGATCGAAGTGATTTTCGATTCCTGTGGGTGTGATTTTCATTTTACAAGTTCTATAGACTCAACGAGTTGATGTTTTGAAAGTAGTTGAAACAAATTTGTGATTTCTGATTCGTTGAGATCTGGACACTGTTCTAAACAGGTTTCAAGCGAATGATGCATGTGTACCAAATGAAGAAACGCATGTTGATTTTTTGAAATAGGATTGAAAATAACTTCGTCGCCGATGCGATAGATAAAGAGAAAGATCTTTTTAGGTTCATGAGCTTGATGAATCTCATTTTGTTTGGCAAGCTTCCATATGGCATGCACGGGCCACTCTGATTCAAGTAAAACACATGAATCGTTAAGAGATAAATATAATTGTGTCCATTTAACTTTTAGGTATTCACCAAGCGGCAAATCAAGTTGACAATCAACATGGGCATGAAAAGATTCGGAAATAAGCCACTCAAGGTTTGCTAGATCAGTGAGCCATGGTTTGGATTTAGTCACATTACTGTCTTTTAAGAACTTGGGAAATACTTCTCCATATCGGTTGAGGTTGTAACTATTCGAAGGATGGTCTTGAATATACGACTTTGCAAGTTTTAAGAATAGGTCTTCAGATAGGAGGTTTTCACAGGCAACGTAGGTTTCCTTGAGGGCACGATGAAGTCTGGCTACATAGCCATCACTGTAAACAGCAAATCTTTCAGGATAGATCAAATTATTTAGGATCGATCTGTGGCCTAATATGCCTTTTAAAAATAGGTCTTGCGTATTACGAAGCGAGGGCATGAGACCTTGGAGTCAATCGAGTTTTCATAATAAATTTGGCCTTTTTAGATTCTTTCAAAAGCACTTCTAGTGAAGGTATCTGGTCATCCCATTCAATAAGCGTAGGTATCGAGCCAAATCGATCCACCGCTATTGCGTAAAGATCCCAAACCTTTGGTGCCACGTGGCAATCGTGAGTGTCAAATAAGAATGTTCCCATATCGGTATGTCCAGCTAGATGGATTTGCGATACAAGGTGTTTGGGTACATTATTTAGATAAGTCATCGGGTCAAAATTGAAATTAACCGAATTTACAAAAATATTATTGATATCGAGCAAAATTTTACACCCCGATTGTTTGGCAATGAACGCGATAAATTCCCATTCGGTCATTTCCGAATGACGAAATACTACGTAGCTAGAAATATTTTCAATTGAGATATCTCGTTTTAGAAATGTTTGAACAAAATCGATGCGTTCGATGATATGTTTTGCGGCCTCTCTTGTGAAAGGCAAGGGGAGTAAATCGTGGGAATTATGATTTTTGATATGTGTCCAGCATAGGTGATCCGATATTAAAAAAGGATCAATTTGGTCAATGAGTAATTTCCAGCGATCAAGATATTCTTTAGAGAATGTGTCGGTAGAGCCTATTGAAAGTGACACGCCATGCATCGCAATAGGATAGTTTTCTCGAACGCTCTCTAGTACTCTTCGAGGTTTGCCATATGTATCCATGTAGTTTTCAGCAATGACTTCAAACCATCCGATGTCAGGGCTGGTTTTTAGGATTTCATTGTAGTGGGTGGGACGAAGTCCCACCCCATGGACATTTTTAAACAACGTCGATAAACCTTAGATTATTGTTCTGAAGTATTTTCTGAGACATCCTCAACAGGTTTTTCAGCAGCTTTCTTTATTTTTTTGCTTTTGTGCTTAGCTTTCTTTGCTTTTACTTTTCCTTTGTGGACCTTTTTTGCCACTTGTTTTTTTGCATCTTCGGTCAGGCGGCCGCCTTTTTTGATGCAGTCTGCTTCAGGCATATTTAAAAATCCGTGACCCTTACAGTCATTTGAGCCTGCACAACTCTTGCCGGTTTTTGCGCTTCCACATGCACCTTGTGCCTTACAATTGTTGATACCATAACATTTAACGTCATCTGCTCTAACGGATGAGCTAAAAGTGACTGTACCAGCGGTTAAAACACCCGCAATGGCGGCCTGAATCAACGCTGATTTTCTTTTATCCATACAAAACTCCTTATCTTGAGGTTGTTCAAACAACGTACTATGATTGTTTGAGTAGCCAACTATTCAACAAACTGGCAAAAACAGCAAGAATTTAGACGAATTAGGGTTTCGAGCGATTTTGTGACGGTAGAAAATAAGCACGTAGTGTCAAAATATGGTCCGGTAGTGGATCCATTTCTTCGATTGTATTCAAATGGTGAATTTATTCGAAGTTATAGAATTGTAGCGGGGAGTACAGTCGTCGGACGCGATCCGAGTGCAAGTATTATGGTAAACGATCGCTTTGTATCAAGACACCATTTTTTTGTTGAGTACGATGATAAGAAAAATATTTTTGTTCAGGACCTAAAAAGCCGAAATGGCACGTTTGTCAATGGTTTAAGAATTGAACGCACCAGGCTCAAGCACGGAGATAAGATTTCGTTTGGTATCTTCGAGATGGCTGTTTCTTTTCCGTCAGCGAAAGACAGTGTCAGTGCTCAAACTCAAATTGCAACAGAGCCTTTAATGGCTACATCCGAGTCGACGATTCCACCCATTTCTAAGATGGATCCGTCGGTTCGAGGGAGTCGACCTTATGGGTTAAGACCAATAGCGCGACTTCCGCCGACCAGTGAGGCAGAGTTGGAGGCGCTACCGTATAGGGTTATTCCAAGGAGAAAATTACGATGGACCGTAAAAGCATTTTTAACAGGGTGCGCTATGATTTTTCTCTCTGCTTTTGTGGCTTGGAATGCCTACCAATGGAATAAGCTGAGGCAGCAGAGAATCGCTTTTGAAAATCAGGTAGAGGTAAAGGAATCGAAGGACGCTCCTCAAAAAGGAGCACAAACCACAAAGCAAAGCCGGCAAAATCGCAAACAACCTACCAAACCGACTCAAGAGAGTTCGCGCCAACATATCGAACAGAAAACTCAAGAAGCTCCACCAGATGTTATGGTTGGTTTGGATAACTCTTTGGATTCATTGTTTGGAGAAACGCCAGATTCAGGCGCTATGGAGTTGAAAAAAAATGATTCCAGAAAAGGAGCGAAGACAGCAAAGGTTATTAAGAAGGTTATTCCTGAAACTCTGACAATTGACATCAAACTGCCTATGACAAGTGAGGCTAAGCTCAATAGAATTGAAAAGCAGGTGCCTGACTTCGACGTAGCGGGTTATCGTGACATGCTGCGGGCACGTGTTTTTGTAGTGAACGACTGCTATGTTGAACATATGAGTGACTCCCCAAAACGTGGGCAAATTTCAGTTTGGCTTTCAATACGAAAAGATGGGAGCGTTCAAAAAACTGGAATCGAATCATCTACATTTAAAAAGAAGAGTTTTGAGCGATGTGTCATTCAACGAATTAAAAACGTTAAAGTTGATGCGCCACCTTGGGATGGCTTTACCATTACGTATACCTTTAAGTTCGAAGGTTCGAGTAAAATGGATTTTAGTTGATTACAAGATCACAAACATGAATATCCCAAGCAAAATATAGGGAAAAATCATGGTGATAGTTTGCAGATCTTTGTTTGTAGATACGTCCATGCACTCTTATTAAGCATAACGCATACCAATCAAGCTTCACGCTAAGTGCCTGGAATTTATAAACTTATCAAAATGTCATAGCGCCCGACTATGAAAAAAGTTCGTAGTTAGTGTAAACTTTTGTTGTCACTTAAAAAGTATACTTAAGACCCGCCGACAGACTTAATGCATCAATCGGAATGGTGACAAGGTGGTACGTCGCTTTGGCATAGAGCGAATAGTGGCGCAGGTAAGTATAATATTCAAGACCTCCCGCCATTAAGAAGGATAGCTTTTTGTTTTCGCCTGGGCTGTATTCCGGCGTGCTATAGATGATCCCAGGTCCGAACTCCACAAAAGGATAAAGCCGTCCTATCGGGTATTGTCCTTTGGCAGCTATATTGAAAAAAAACGTGTTCACACCACCTCGCAAGATATTGTCAAAAGGGGGGGGTGGGGCCTCGTTAATGCCCATGGTGTAAATCCCTTCAATGCTGAGGTACTTAAAAATGTCAATACCGGTTGTAAAAGCTAGTTGAAATCCAGGATTAGATGCCTTGGTGTCTCCTGTGATAAATAACGGTCCGAAGTCAGCTCCAATTGAAAACCCTCTCTCTATGGTGTCTGGAACCCGCTCAAACTCACCAAAAAGATTATCTCCTTTGGAAACACCAAGTAAAAATATAATTCCTATGAGACCTAATTTTCTTTTCATTTTTTCTTACCCCGCAACTCTAAATAAGAATGGATAAAACACTTCGACGGTCCCGCCTCCAGGCTTTGGAAACTTTAAACTTCTCATAACCATATTGATACACCCCTCGACATTTGCAT
>JAGRAY010000063.1 GCA_020434375.1 Bdellovibrionales bacterium
CTCTTTTAATTCCTAATTAGGGACTCCACTGAAACCTCTCTTTTCGTTCCTCATCGTGGGTTCACAATAGTCGTTGTCCATAAGCGTCTAGGCGCCTTGACGTTTAATTTTTGCCTTGGATCTTAAAAACTTGGACCATTGTTCCAAGCGAGTTTTTCCATCTTCTTCAGCAGCAAACATTCTGAGTTCACTTTTTTGTGACTCGTATTTTTCCCAATCGGGATCTGACTTTTGATCTACGGCAACTAAATACAAGGTGCCACTGATTTCAATAGGTTCGTTAATCAAAGATGGAATATGTTGCTTTTGAAAAACCTTGTCCACGAGTGTCGGATGCGTGCCCATTCCAGGAATTTGGTTATTTGTGGGTTTCGTAAAAGGTTCTGTATGTTTGATGGGTAGATTTAGTTCTTGTGCAATTATCCGAAGAGATTGGTCTTTATCCAACGATTGTTTGAGCGTTTGAGCAGCGAATTGTTTGAGCATTTCTTTGGTTTTCTGTTTTTCAACTTCACTCTTAGCGTCGTTTTTAACCATTTCAAAAGGGCGAACTTGCTTATCTTTTTGGTCGAGTTTTTTAACAAGATAAAGATACTGTCCCGATAGAGATTTAATTGGATGGCCGATTTTTCCGATCTCTAGGTTACTAACACTACTGAGAATCAGCTGATTGTCGCGAGGCGAAGGCAGGCGAAAAATTTGATCTTCTTTTGAAAGAAATTCAGTTTTAAAAGCATGACTATGAGGGATAGTAGTACTTAGAAGACTTTTCTCCACCGCAGCACCTGTGAGAGGTTCAACCAATTTTTCTGCCTGAGTATAAAGCCGCTCCGATTTTTTCGGGTTTTCGTAGTAGGCTTTCTTCCAAGCGTAAGTAAGTTCAGGTTTTAGTCTGTTGAGAGTCACTTCTCCCGGCGGAATAATGTCGTATACTTTGATTAAGTGGTATCCAAAATTTGTTTTAATAGGTTGAGAAATTTGACCAGGCTTTAAGTCTAGTGCAGTGCTTTCAAAAGCTGGAACCATGTCGCCTTTGCCAAAGTAACCTAAATCGCCGCCTTGTTGTCTCGTTCCGTCTTCACTTTGAGCGAAAGCAACAGCTTCAAAATTTTGATCCTTAATAATTTGGTCACGAAGTTTACGAATTTTAGCTTTTTGGAGAGCTTCATTCTGTGGCGTTGTCTTTAACAAAATATGAGCCGCATGAATTCGAGGTCCCTTAAGTTTTTCATTTTCGGTCGAACGTTTCTTTAGAATCCGATTAAGATCGGTATTTTCAGGAGTTAACAACTCGTCAAGAGAGATCCAGGCAAGTTCAAATTGGTATTTTTCTGGAATTTCGTATTTTGACTGATGGCTATCGTAATAAGCTTTAATCTCGTCAGCGCTCACAGCAACATTTAGCTTTGATTTTAGCTTTTCTGGGTCAAGTTTGACGTAAGACAGAGTAACTTTCGTGTTGTTTTGCTCATATTTGCTTTTAAGCTCTGACTCTGAAACCCATGAGGTTTGGGTTAGCACTTTTTCAAATTTATCTGAAAGTAGTCGTGTTGCTTCTTCTTTTTCGTAGGTGCCTGTTGATTTACCCAAGATAGATTGAACAATTTTTTTGTAGCGATCAAACTCAAAATTTCCTGACTCATCTGAGAATTGACTCTTTATAGACTCACGAACAGCCTGATCGGAAGAAACGAGGCCCATTTGCTTTGCAGCTCTTGAATAGAGCTGCTCGTTGATAAGCTGATCTAGTGTGTCTTCTTGCATTCCTTGAATAATTGATTCTGGTATATCTCGCTGAAAAAAGCGCTGAAATTGCGCCAAACGAGATTGAAAACGAAAGGTCAAATCTCGACTTGTGATGTCATGACCATTAACCTTGGCAATGACACCTTGATCAAGGTCGCCACCATTTCTGAATCCGTAAAAGGAAACAAAAGAAAGAATAATAAGTGCCAAGAGAATCCTGACAGACCACGAAGATATAGATGAACGCATTGATTGAAGCATAACTGGGGAAACCTATGTCTTTATCGCAAAAAATCAAGATTTATTGGCTTAGTGAGGGATGTTTGATAATAAAAATTGGTGATTCTAGATTCAATTTTGGGCTTTTTTTCCAATGACTTGGCGATTGATTTAGGGACTGCCAACACCTTGGTTTACATGAAAAGTAAGGGCATTGTTTGTGATGAACCCTCTGTGGTGGCTGTGGCGGTTGATGGTCGAAGGCGACGTAGGGTTGTTGCGGTTGGCAAGGAAGCCAAGGACATGCTTGGTCGAACACCGGGGTCAATTGTCGCTGTAAGGCCCGTTAAAGATGGAGTCATTGCGGATTTTGAAATTACAGGCGCGATGCTAAAACACTTTATATCCAGAGCACATAATCGAAGGTCTTGGTTGAGGCCTAGAATTATTATATGTGTTCCTTATGGAATCACCGATGTGGAAAAACGTGCTGTTCGTGAGTCAGCGGCTGCGGCCGGTGCACGAGAGGTATATTTGATTGAAGAGCCAATGGCTGCTGCTATTGGAGCTGGGCTTAGCATTACTGAGCCATCAGGAAATATGATTGTAGACATTGGTGGTGGTACAACAGAGGTCGCGATTATATCGCTGTCGGCTATTGTATATTCAAAATCTGTCCGGATGGCTGGTGACAAAATGGACGAAGCGATTACAGGCTACCTCAAAAGAAAATACAGCATGATGATTGGTGCTCGAACTGCTGAGTCGATCAAGATCACCGTCGGATCGGCATATCCTCTAGAACAGGAAAAGAAAATGGAGGTGAAGGGACGAGACATGGTCGCAGGTGTTCCCAAAACGATCGAAGTGACATCTGAAGAAATTAGAGAAGCCCTGTCCGAACCTCTTAGAGTCATTGTTGATGCCATAAAGGTCGCTTTGGAGAAGACTCCGCCAGAATTATCAGCAGATATTGTCGATAAAGGTATTGTCTTGGCTGGAGGAGGAGCGCTTCTTAGAAATATTGACGTCATGTTCAGAGAAGAAACCAATCTGCCAGTTATGATGGCGGAAGATCCTTTAACAGCTGTCGTTCGTGGCTCTGGTCGGGTGCTAGACCAAGAAGAACTGATGAAAGCCATTCTAACAACTTAATGTGTCTAAGACCCTAAAAACGATTTTAGGAATTTTCTTTTTTTCTTATCTGATTATTCAAATTATATCTTTTGGTATGCAAGCCAAGAGACCCGTGGGCTATTTTGAAAAGGCTGTTCTTTTTGTCGTATCGCCCATTCAAAGAATTGTGAATCGAACTTCTGAGTCATTCCGTGATGTCTACCGATATTATATTGCACTAAGTCATGTTTCTCGGGAGAATGATATTCTCGTAAAAGAAAATTCAAATTTAATCGGAGAGCTTTCGCGACTTTCTGAGATTCAAAGCGAAAATAACAGATTAAGAGAAATGCTTAATATGCAAAAATCTGCGGGTGCCTCTTGGTCTGTCGTCGAGCGAATTGCATCGGGAGCATCTCCTTTTCAAAGATCGATGAGGTTTAAAAAACCATGGAACCTGGAAATCAAAAGAGGAGCACCGATTACGCATCCATTGGGTATCGTAGGACAGGTTTTAGATTCACACATGGCCTCGTTTGATGCACTCTTAATCACCGATAAGGCGAGCGCTATTGATGTGCTGTGTTCTCGCTCTAGGCAACGCGGTATTTTGGTAGGATACAATCCTTCGACGTTAAAATTCGAATATTTGGAAAAAAGTGCGGATATTCAATTAGGTGATGAGTTGGTCTCGACTGGGTTGGATGATATTTATCCAAAAGGAATACCTGTTGGAAAGGTCGTGTATGTCAATCGAGAAGGTGATCAACTTTTTATGGAGTCGCTGGTTAAACCTTTTGTTGATCTATCAAATTTAGAAGAAGCTATGGTTCTTATATCGAATTAATGAAAGCTCGACTTCTTATCGGTGGTTTTTTGTTCGTTTGTCTGTTGATTCAGACAACTGTCGTGCCCCGATTATTTTATTATCTAGGAACTTATTCTTGGCTTTCCTTGCTCAAAACTCATACCATTGATTTTCCACTTATTATTTTGATTTACTTGGGTTTTAGAAGAAAGTTTTTTTCCAGTACAATCTGGGTGTGTGCAATAACAATACTTGTTCAGACCTTTGGTGTTGCTTGGAAGGGCAGCATGCTTTTTAGTTTTTTTACAATCATTATACTTGCGACTTGGTTTAAAAAGCATATTGTCGCTAGATCTTTTTTTCAAAAGTGGGTGGTGGTTTTTCTTTTCAGCTTGATTTTTTCGATCGTACAATTGTATTTCGGGAGCGCATTTGAACGTTTTATGCAACCATTTCAAGGAATTTGGGGATTTATTTTTGTGCAAGCAATGATAAATGGTCTGTTTGCAAGTTTGGTATTTAAGATTATTTTTAAAATAGAAAGAACCATGAATCGACGTTTTAGAATGGAAGAAAATATTTTTTTCAAGACAGATTTTGAGTATGGCGCTTCATCTTTCTAGCACTCATCGAACGGAATCAAACCAATCGAGGTTTCTTACTTTAATTATCATTTTGATGTTTATGTTTTTGGTTCTTTTAACACGCCTATGGTATCTCCAGATTTTTCAAGGGCGCAAATGGAGAGTATTTTCCGAGGCGAATCAAGTTGAAATTAGAAGAATTCCTCCCATTCGGGGCAAAATTCTTGATCGCAATGGGCTCGTGATTTCTGAAAGTCGACCTTCGTTCGACATCGTATTCAAACCGTCAAAAATGGGACCCATACCTGAAGAGGTAGCTGACCAATTTATCAAATATATGGATGTTAGTGCGTTCGATTCACTTAGTCTTTACGATCAAATGCAGTCTGCGGGACCAAACGATCTCATTGTATTCCTGAAAGATATCAATCGGGATCAACTTGCAAGATTCAAAGCTCATCAATATTTATTTCCAGGCATAGAAATAAAAGTTTCTCCTGCACGAAACTACCCCCATGGAAAGATGGGAAGTCATTTTCTAGGATATCTTGGAGAAATTAGTCGAAAAGAACTTAGTAAGCTAGGTGAAAATGACGAATCAAATTATCAGATGGGAGACGTGTGGGGGATTTCAGGTGTTGAAAAAACATACGATGAAGTCGTTCGTGGCACTTATGGTTCTTTGCCAATCGTAGTTGATGCCTTTGGTCGAGAAACTGTTCAAGAGTTTGCTAAAGATCTTTTGCCGAGTTTTCAAGATCAAGAACCTATTCCAGGGAATGATCTGGTTCTCACCATTGACTCAAAACTTCAACATCTTGCAGAGGAATCATTTGTAAAACCATCGGGTGCAATTGTAGCTATGGATCCACGAAATGGAGAAATCCTTGCTCTTGTGAGTAAGCCACAGTTTGAGCCGGAAAAATTTTCAAGAGGTGTGTCTAGAGATTACTGGGAGGAGTTGCAAAACGATCCTCAAAATCCCCTCTACGATCGTTCTCTAAGAGGATTATATCCGCCCGGATCAACATTTAAAATCGTGACTGGGCTTGCCGCCTTATCAGAAGGCGTGATTAAGCCCGAAGAAAAAGTCTATTGTCCTGGATTTTATGTTTTAGGCAACGAAGTCAAACGTTGTTGGAATCGTAAGGGCCACGGTGAAGTCGATTTTCACAAGGCGATTGTGCAATCTTGTGATGTCTATTTTTACGAGGTAGGGCGACGCCTAGGTGTAGATCGCATTGCAAAATATTCAAAAATGTTTGGGTTATCCGAAGAAACAGGTATCCCCATCAACCGAGAAAAATCCGGACTTATTCCGACAGAGGCCTGGAAAGAAAAAAGATATGGAATTAAATGGGTCGGTGGAGAAACATTGTCTGTGGCTATTGGTCAAGGTTTTGTGCAAGTTACTCCAATCCAAATGGCGGTATTGGTATCAGGTGTGGTAAACGGAGGTACAATCAATGAGCCACGAATCGCCATGAGGGCTCAAAAATTTGATGGGACACTTATTAAGACCTATCCAACTAAGATTAAAAAAACTGTCGAAATGGACGAGGCAATTCGTGAGAAACTAGTTCGCGCACTAAGTGACGTTGTCAATTTGCCTGGTGGTACCGCTTACTATACAGGAAGATCAAATGAAGTTTTGATTGGAGGAAAAACTGGAACAGCACAAGTGGTAAATTTGAAGTCTAGAGTGCAAATTGAAGATCACGCTTGGTTTGTCGCCTTTGCTCCCGTTGAGAAACCAGAGATCGTGGTGTCCATAATTGTTGAGAATGGTGGTCATGGTGGATCGGCTGCTGCACCTATTGCAAAGAAGATTATCGAAGCTTACTTAGGGATTACTCATGAAAACCGGACATGATCGAAAATTACTAGCGCATATTGATTGGCAATTGGCGGGAGTCATTTTGGCAATTATTACGCTGGGACTCTTAAATCTTTATAGCTCGACTTACAATTTGGTGATTGCTAAGTATTTTGGTGTTCAAATGGTTTGGCTTGTTGTTGGTGTGCTTATTGCATTTATTTTAAGTCTGATTGACTATCGAATTTATGAAAGGTTCTCCGATATATTTTTTTGGTCGCTTGTCGTCTGCTTGATCCTTGTGTTAGCTATTGGACGCGTATCTCAAGGTGCACAAAGATGGATACAACTTGGACCGATCGCATTTCAGCCATCAGAGATCATGAAAATAGGTGTCATTCTGGTTCTTGGGAGACATTTTCAAAAGCACCATGATGGGCGCAGGCTGGGGGTACTAGACCTTTTTATTCCACTTTTGTATTGCGTTGTGCCGTTTATTTTAATCTTGAAGCAACCGGATTTAGGTACGGGATTGGTTGTTTTAGGAACTGGACTTTCTATTCTTTTATTTGTTGGGGTTAAAAAGAGAATTATTATTGTTGCTGCGTTCTTAGTCGCGAGCTTTATTCCAGTTGCTTGGCAATTTTTATTACACGACTATCAAAAAGATCGTGTTATTACTTTTTTAAACCCCGAAAAATTTCCATTGGGAAAAGGATACCAGGTGATTCAATCGAGAATAGCTATTGGATCAGGCGAGTTAGCTGGTAAAGGATATCTCAAGGGAACACAAAGCAAGCTTCAGTTTTTGCCAAAGCAACATACGGATTTTGCGTTTTCAAATTTTGCTGAGGAATTTGGATTTATAGGATCTACTATTTTGTTAGCCTTGTATGCTTCAGTTGGAGTCTTGGGGTTTAATATCGCACTCACAGCGCGAGATAGCTTTGGAATGTATCTGGCCTTTGGACTGACTGCAAAGCTCATCAGTCAAGCTGTCATTAACCTTGGAATGGAAATAGGACTATTGCCTGTGGTTGGAATCACGCTGCCGTTATTTAGCTATGGTGGTAGCTCGTTTTTGACAACACTGATGGGCGTAGGAATCTTATTAAATATTAGCTCGAAACGCTTTATTTTTAAGTCAGATTAAAGGACTGTTCTGAAACACTCATCTTCGTCTAAAGTGCTTTTTTGACAAGGTCGTCAATTTGCGCTTTTTGGCCAAGCCCCACCAGCTGATCAAGAGGAGACCCTCCTTTAAATAGAATTAACGTCGGAATTCCGCGAATTTGATATTGAGACGCGATATTCCGGTTATCATCGACATTTAGTTTGACAAAATTAACTTGACCTTGGTATTTCACGGCTAGTTCTTCTAGAATCGGTGCCATCGCCTTGCATGGCATGCACCACTCAGCCCAAAAATCAACAATTGTTGGGATTTCTGATTGCAAAACCTCTGATTGAAAGTTAGATTCCGTAACGCTCGCTATATTTTCTGACATAAGTCCTCCAAGTTGGGACTACATTTATGGGAAATCGGCATTTGTGTCAAATGATTGAAAGGAGATGGTAAGATAATCACTATGATTTCAGAACCAAAATCATCAGGGTTAATCGGAGATATCCGCCCGGCACATCTGTTTTTGTGGATTGTTCGTCAAAAATATTCGGGCACGTTGGCTCTTGTGAAAGATCCAAAAAAAAAGACATTTGTTTTTGAAGAAGGCAAGCTCGTTGCCACGCGATCCAACCTACCGGATGAGACATTGTTGCATATGCTGATCGAATCTAAACAAGTAGAAATCGATCACTTAAAACAACTGATGCCAACTTTGGAAGGTAAAGAATCTTATCATCAGGGTGAAGAGCTTATGAAACAAGGTATTATCGATGCGGCAGCACTTTATAGTGTATTTAAAGATCAGATGGAGCTTAGAATATCAGAAGCCTTTGGATGGACAGACGGAAAGTATATGCTCATTCCACAAGTTCCGGAAGGGACTGTAAAAATGCCATCTGAAAAAACCATGGCAGATCTTATTTACCATGCTCTTAAGAAAAATTTTTCGTTATTGGCGAAAGATGACAGTATTGATCCGCAAAGTGTATTGCAAGTCGAGTCAGCGGAGCCTCCTTTTGATGACCTCAAATGGCTTGGGAAAGATTCTTTTCTCTATCGTTTAATCGATGGACGTAAAACTTTGAGTGATTTATGTAAAACGGCTAAAGTGCCTGAGACAGTAGGCATACAAACGCTTTGGGCTCTCAATGCATTAGGTATTATTTCAGTTAAATCAAGCCAAGGTCAGAGCCAAAATCAGAATAAATTTGTAAGCAAGGTTGAATTGTTGAAAGAAGTAGCTCAGCGAATCAAGGAATCTAAAGGTAAAAACTATTTTGAACTTCTGGGTGTGGATCGATCAAGTAGCGAAACTCAGATTAAACAAGCATATTTTGAGTTAGCCAAAAAATATCATCCAGATCGCGTGATTACGGCAGATTTTGCTCTAAAAGAGAAAAAAGCAGTTGAAGATTATTTTTCTATCATTTCGATGGCTCACGGTACACTGTCTAACTCGGATCAGCGTAAAGAGTATATTGCCATGTTGGAAACAGATGAAAGTGGTCTCAAGATCGAAGATGCTGAACGTATTTTAAATTCTGAGGTAAGCTTTCAAAAGGCTCTCGTATTTTTGAAAAAAGGAATCTTTTTAGAAGCAAAGCAACATCTAATGGAGGCCATAAAACTATATGATGAAGAGCCAGAGTACCATATGATCTTGGGTTGGTGCATATTTAAGCTTTCCAAAGAGAGATCTTCCGATATCCGGCAAGCAAAGGAACTAATTCAAAAGTCATTGGAAAAAAACGAAAAGCTTATTCAAGGGTATT
>JAGRAY010000064.1 GCA_020434375.1 Bdellovibrionales bacterium
CAAGCACGTTCAGGTTTTCTCAAGACAAGTCGCGATTTTTTGAAGATGGCTCCCAATTCGAAAAGAGCAGGGGATATTCAATATACAATTGCGAGTATCTACTATGATCAAAACGACTGGGAAGATGCCATCAAAAGTTTTGAGTTTTTTATCGGCCGATATCCTAACCATTCAAAGATTGCAGAGGCTGCCAGGCTTTTACTGGATTCATACAATATGAAAGATGATACCGGTGGTATGGTAGCAGCGGGTAAGAGAATGCTAAGCAGTGGTCGCTTTAGAAATCCTGCGCTGCTTCGCGAAGTTCGAGATATTATTTCGAAGGCCGAATTTAAAAACCTCGAAGAGGCTCTTACAGAAAAAGGAGAGATATCCAATGTTGCAAGCGGTTTTTTCCAATTGTCTAGACAGTACAAAGGCACTGAAGCAGGCGAGAAGGCACTTTACAATGCATTTGTTTCTGCAAGAAAGGCCAATCAGCCTTCACAAATGATTGCAGCAGCCGAACAACTTCGAAAAGATTATCCTCGTTCAAAGTTGCTTGAGGAGCTTTTACCAATGGTAAGCCAAACAATGCTGGAAGTTGGACTATTTAATGATGGTGCATCTGCGGCTGAAAAATTTAACCAAAGTTTTCCGCAGAGTGAGGTCGCAGGTGACTTGCTGGTTCATGCGGGCAAAGTGAGAGCTGCACTTGGTCAATATCGTCAAGCAAGCCAAGACTTTGAAACCGCCGCAAAACGAGCACGCGGAGGAAAATCGGCAAGCGTTTTGGAGTCCTATGCGATGGCTATGAATCAATCTGAACAATGGCAAGGGCTCGAACGTGCAGCGGCTCTATGGAGAAACGCGGATTCATCTAATGCTCAAGCCTATGCATTGATGGCCCGTGCCCAATTTAGACAAGGAAAGCTTGCTCAGGCTCAAAGAACAGCCCAAGCCGGAAAATCTAAAGTGAATAGTCTTTCGGGGCTAGAGCGAGCTGAAGCAGCAGCAGAACTTTCATACTTAGAGGTCGCTCCTGCCTATCAGAGATATATGTCTATTCAAGTTCCAAGAGGTAATGCGCGTGCCGAAGAACAAGCAACAGCTGTAAAAAGCAAGCTATTAGCCTCATTAGAAAAAGCTTACACACAAATCGCAGGGATGGGTAGCGGTCCTTGGGCCATTGCTGCGCTTTCCAAAGTTGCACATGCCTATAATGATTTTGCGAAATTTTTGTCGCAAACCTCGATGCCCGCTGGATTGTCTGGAGGACAAGCCGCACAGTATAGGCAGGCTATCATGTCAAAGGTTTCGGAAATTCAACAAAATGCTCGAAATCTTTACCAAACCTGTCAGCAAAGAGCTCATCAATTGCATTTATATACACATGAAGCTCTTGAGTGCTCGTATCAAAAGCAAATTCCATATCCGGGGCCTCAGCGAGGTAGTGGTTCAGCAGCAGCATCGCAGTCTAATTTTCAGAGTTTAGTCCGAACATTGGTGAAAAATCCAAAAGATATTTCAGCACTCAACAATATGGCGCGAATCTATCTGGGTGCAGGTCGCTTTTCTTCTGCATTTTTAGCTCTCTCACGGGCCATTGAAATCGATGCCAATAATGCAGAGGCTTTAAACCTCATGGGCGTCGTTCTACAAAAGCTTAACAAAGATGAAGATGCCTATGCTAGCTACGAAAAAGCATTAAGGGCCAATGGTTCGCTCCCTCAGGCGCTTGCAAATATAGCAAACCTTTGCAAAAAACATCGAGATCAGGCTTGTTACCAGCAGGCAGCATCTCGAGTCAATCAAGGGCAATTAAATGGAGTTCCCCCTAGCGATATTTATAGGTGATCAAGAGAGATTTTATTTAAAACAATGAATCTTTTTTATAGTTGCGCGCCAATAAGACATTTTGTATTCGAAGTCGATTATAGCGTTGCACCAAAATAGGTGGAACATTGGATAAGATCCCATAGCTCAACATTATGTAAAAAGCCCAGGGAGGATTCCAAATCATAAAAATAGGTGAGCAAAATAACATCACCCAATGAGATCCTTCACCTCTTCGTGTTTCGAGCATGAATTTTTGTAGATAGTTGTTTGATGAACTCTTCAATTGTTTTTTAGGAAATCCACTTGAAAACCAAGACGCGCCGTCGGGAAGTAGCGTTTTCCATCGATTGATATGTAGAATTTTCCAAAACTTTCGGCTTCTTTCCCAAGGGAGCCATTCGCACCAGACCAAGGAAGATTTAAAGTATTTCCTTGGAAGACGAGTAAATATTGCACCAAGAGACAATTGTATGAAAGGCCATGCGAGGATATTCAAAGCGATAATCCAAGCAGTGCTAAGGCTAAGAAACATGTCGGCCTCTCCACGATGTACGGATGCCGAGCAATTTTTGGAATACGCCAATAAAAAATAGAGCATGAAAATAAGTTAGAGAAAGGGGATACAAAACGGCTGATAAAAATGAGTAGTTTCCAATGCGCCGTTGAATATAAAAAAGTTGAATTGCTAAGATTGCATAAATTAGAGGCAAAAGAAACAGTGTGGTGGAAGAATTAGATCTTACGAATAAAGCAATGGTGGAGTAACCAATGGCACTAAGCCCTGATAACCATACAATGACTATACCCAGAGTTTTGGGTGAGGTTTGGTGAGCTCCCGACGAAAAACCTTTGAGCCAACTTTCATGCATTTGAGCCGCACCATCAGGAAACATTCTCATTGTAAACCGTCCTCTACCCAAAAATGCGTGAGTATGAATACCCTGTTTTCTAAGTTGATCAGCTAGATAGAAATTCTCTAGCACACGACCGGAAACATTTTTATGAGATGCCTTATCGAAGTAGGTTGATGTTGATATTAAAAGACATTGTCCAAAGAGTTTTTGAGGGGGATCCATAACGCCAATAGCCATGACAAGATTAAAAAACGAAGACCACTGTTCGTAGGAACGTTTCATTTCATGATAGGGTAAAAAAGATATCACACTTGTTTCTGCTGAATTTAAAGGAAACATGGGTTTTGCTGCATTTGACTCGAAAGTACAGTCGGCATCTAAAAATAGTAACCACGGAGTTTTTGCGTGTTTTGCGCCTTGAAAACATGCCCAAGTCTTTCCGGTCCATCCATCTGGAAGAGATGAACTCTCGATGAGCGTTGCATTAGACCGTTTGGCAATTATTTTTGTGTTGTCTTTCGAATGATCATCAACAACTATAATTTCTCCAAAGGTATGTTTTATAAGTTGCAAAGAGGATAGGAGCTTTTCAAGATTGTTTTCTTCATTGCGTGCAGGAATAACAACCGAGATATTCTCCAACGAGACGTGTTCAATAGATAGTGCGTCTGGAGTTTTGAGTTGCCAAAAAATTCGCCATCCAATCGCGAAAGATACTAAACCCATGAGTCCAACGACCAGTTGCACAGTGTAGTCGTATCATATTCACTTTGAATTTTCTTTTTTAATTATGCTTTTTACGATATTCCCATTGAGGAAAACATCATGAAAAAGCATATTGTAATAATAGGTTCTGGCCCTGGAGGGGCAGCTGCAGCGATGATTTTGGCACATCGAGGATTTGAAGTATCTTTGTTTGAAAAGAACAGCACGGTTGGAGGACGAAATTCAGCAATGTCGATCGATGGCTATAAGTTCGATGTTGGGCCAACGTTTCTGATGATGAAATTTCTGCTGGATACTATTTTTGAAGAGGCTGGTTCGCGTTCTGACGATTACTTAAAATTCTTAAAACTTGAACCTATGTATGAGCTCAAAACGAAACTTGGTTCTCTTAAGCCATCAAATGATCACCAAAAGACAAAACTTCAGATCGAAGCGATGTTTCCAGGAAAGTCAAAAGGCTTTGATGAGTTTATGAGGTTTGAAAAAAAAAGATTTAGTAAGATTATCCCATGCCTTCAACGAGATTACTCCTCTGTTAAATCCATGATGTCGCTCAAGTTATTTGCTTCTGCGCCATATTTATCGCTTACCCAATCTGTTTTCAACGTTCTGAAGGGTTATTTCAAAGATGATGACCTTGCTCTTCTATTTTCTTTTCAAAGTAAATATCTTGGGATGTCCGCATGGGATTGCCCAGGAGGGTTCTCGATGCTTTCTTATATCGAGCACGCATATGGCATTTACCACACTATTGGAGGCCTAAGTGAAATTTCAGAAGCAATGATACGCGTGGCAAAAGAGAAAGGCGCGACTATTCATTTGAATACAGCCGTCAAAAAAATCTTGCTAGATGGAAAGACTGTCAAGGGAGTTGAACTTGCAAACGGCGAAAAAATTGATTGCGACGCAGCCTTTGTGAATGCAGATTTTGCTCATGCCATGACCACACTCGTAGATGAAGGTCGCTTAAAAAAATACACAAGAAAGAAACTTGAAGAAAAAAAATATAGTTGCTCTACCTTTATGATCCATCTTGGCCTAGACAAGATTTTTCCAAGTGAGTTTCATACGATTGTTTTTGCCGATGATTATAAAACTAATGTTTCTGACATTTTTAAAACCAATACGCTTTCTTGGGATACATCATTTTATGTTAGAAATGCCAGTACGAAAGATCCTACATTGGCTCCGAAAGGGCATTCAAGCTTGTATATCTTGGTACCAGTTCCGAACCTGGATGCATCCACTGACTGGAATCAAATTAAACGGCAATATCGGGATCATATTCTTGCTCTTGTTGAGCAAAAAATGGGATTTACAAATTTAAAGCAACATATCAAGGTTGAAAAAATAGTAACCCCAAAAACTTGGGAAGATCAGTTGTCAGTTTATAAAGGAGCAACTTTTAATTTGGCTCATAATTTAGGTCAGATGGCTTATTGGAGACCTAGAAATAGATTTGAAGAACTTAACGGTTGTTTTCTGGTGGGTGGTGGAACGCATCCTGGGAGTGGTTTGCCGACAATTTTGGAGTCCGCGCGTATTTCTTCGAACCTACTATGTAGAGATCTTGGAGTCTCATTTAAAACCAAAGAGCTAGAAATATGAGTAAGAAAGTCGTTGTTATTGGAGGTGGCTTGGGTGGCTTATCATCTGCCATCGCACTTGCGTCAAAAGGCTTTAGCGTTCAAATTATCGAAAAGAATGAGCGCCTAGGAGGAAAGCTCAATGTTTTGAAGAAAGACGGATTTTCTTTCGATTTGGGACCTTCAATACTGACTCTTCCAAAATACTTCGAAGGGCTATTTGCCATGGCTGGGAAAAATATGAGTGACTACGTCACGATTGTTCCAGTTCGACCCCACTGGAGAAATTTTTTTGAAGATGGGACAGTTTTAGATTTGGGGCCAAATCTGAAAGACATGGAAAAAGAGATAGCCAAGTTGGGAGGAAATACCCAGAAGCATCTTTCGGAGCTAAAAGAATTTTTGGCTTATTCGCGAAAGCAATACGCTATTGTTGAGAGAGGATATTTTGCAAAGGGATTGGATAATCTATGGGACTTCTTAAAATTTTATGGGCTTTTCAACTTAGGCTTCCAAATCGATCATAAAAGAAGAATGTCTCAGACCATTGAATCTTATTTTTCGGAGCCACATTTGAAAGATATCTTTGAGTATTTTATTAAGTATGTAGGCTCCTCAGCGCTGAAGGCTCCAGGGTTTATGAATTTAATGCCTACGATCCAAATGGACTATGACCTTTGGTATGTCAAAGGGGGGCTTTATAAGCTTGCTGAAGCGATCGAGACATTGACTCGAGAACTAGGGGTAGAAATTATCTTAAACTCCGAAGTGGTCTCTGTTGAGAAAAATGGGAAACGTATTTCGAGCGTGACGTTGAATTCTGGGCAGGTTATTTTTGCGGACTATGTTGTCTCGAATATGGAGGTCATCCCAACTTACCGTGACCTATTGAAAGAACCGAGTTCTTTTTTAAACAAGCTCCGACGATTTGAACCCGCATGTTCGGGGCTTGTTATGCATCTTGGCACAAAGAAAATATATTCCCAATTAGCACATCACAATTTCTTTTATTCAAAGGATCAACACAAGCACTTTCGATCCGTTTTTGACAAGAAGGAGCTTCCTAAAGACCCAACAATTTATTTGGTAGCTCCCACGCGTACCGACCCCTCTCAAGCACCGGAGGGCTATGATAACCTAAAGATATTGCCGCATATTCCCTACTTAGACGACGAAAATCCATACACCATACAAGACTATGAAAACTTGAGAGAGATCGTACTAGATAAATTGGAACGCATGGGCTTGGATCAACTTAGAGACAATATCGTTTTTGAAGATTTTTGGACTCCCTTTGATATTCAAAAGAAATATTATTCCAATAAGGGATCTATTTATGGCGTAGCCTCCGACTGGAAAAAAAACTATGGATTTAAGGCCCCTAAAAAATGTTCAAAGTATACCAATCTTTACTTCGTGGGTGGAAGTGTGAATCCTGGTGCAGGTATGCCTATGGTTGTTCTTTGTGGTCAGAACGTGGCGAATCAGATTGTTGCAAGCGATGTTCATTAGTCTTAAGGTGTTCTGGAAGTTTTGTTCCTTCTTTAACTGCGGGTCCAATTAAGATCAAAAGGTTTTTGATCTCTCGTTTGTCTAGTTTAAACAGTGTGTGTTTGTATTTTGGAGGTCCAAATTTTGCTCGAGCATTATTTGAGAAGCCATAATCTTCCTTTGGGAAAACACCTAAAATAGCATCGAGGTCCATATTGCTATTCTCGTCGTGAAAAACGGAGACGCTGTAAGTTCCGAAAGGTAAATTATCAAAACTCACTTTTGCTACTTTGTTTAAAATGGGAACGACCGCGTGTCTGAAAGGTTCTGTTTTTTTTAAAAAAGTTTTTTTTGTGTTGTGAACTGCGATAAGTGCCTGTCCAGTATCGTTTTTAAAGCCTGTCATAGTAATCGACAATGTTGACTGTGCTACTGCATAGTTTAGTGAAAGAAAAAAAATGCTAAAGGATAGTACTATTTTGATCATCGCTTCGTGACGATACTTTATTTTTGTGTTTAATTCCAACCGTGAAAACTTCTTTAATGACGCAACATTGTGAGATCTTAACCCAAGTGTTTCAGTCGCAAGTTACCTTGGATGTTGAAGACCGATTAAACACACTTTCTCGTTTGGAGTCGATGTTGAAAGCACATCGGGATATTCTCGTTCAGTCTGTATTCAAAGATCTTGGTCGACCAACTATTGAAACGTTTTTGTCCGAGATTTACTTCACGATTCAAGAAATACGCCATGCCAAACGCTACTTGAGAAAGTGGTCCATGCCAAAACAAGTGAAAGGCCCTTTGTTTAACTGGCCCTCTAAAAATATTGTGGCTTCAAAACCAAAGGGTGTTGTCTTAATTATTGCTCCTTGGAACTACCCGATTCAACTTACGCTTTCTCCGGCGATAGCTGCTTTGGGAGCAGGGAACGTCGTATTTATTAAGCCATCGGAGCATGCACCTCATACTTCCGAGTGCCTAAAAGAAATATCTTTGGCTTGTGGCTTAGGTGGTCGTATTCAATGGGTTATGGGTGGCCCAGATCAAGTGGATCAATTACTCGAAATGAAATGGGATCATGTCTTTTTTACGGGGTCGGAAAAAATCGGTCGAAAAGTCTATGAGAAAGCTGCCCAGAGCTTGACGCCTGTAACGCTAGAATTGGGAGGGCGAAATCCGTGTGTTGTTGATAGTACAGCAAAGATTGAGCAGACCGTGAATCGAGTATGTCACGGTAAATTTTTTAACGCGGGCCAAACTTGTGTGGCACCGAATGTATTGATTGTTCCAGATCACCTTCAGGAGCTTTACATCGATAAACTCAAAGCCACGATTTTAGCTTGGTACGGAAAAGATCCTGCCCTAAGCCCTGATTTCGGAAGAATCGTGAACGAGATTCATGTTGAACGAATTGAGAAGCTCATTCCTGAGCATGCGATTCAGTTTGGTAAAATAGATAGAAAAGCGCACTTTGTGCCTCCGATGATCATTCCCGATACGAAATGGAGCGATTCGTGGATTCAGGATGAGATCTTTGGGCCTATTTTACCCGTGATACCTTACAAAAAAGAGGAAGATTTAAATGCAGAGCTCCCTAAATATAGGCATGCTCTTGCATGTTACGTGTTTTCAAGAAACGATCATTTCATTAATAGAGTCGAATCACTGGTACGGCCAGCGACGATGGGAATCAATGACACTATGAAACAGATCACGACAAATACAATGCCCTTGGGAGGGCGAGGACATAGTGGAATCGGTCGATACCGAGGTTATCATGGTTTTGAAACCTTTAGTCATTTTCAGTCGATATCTAAACGTTATTTTAATCGATGGGATTTGTTTTCACTTTTTCCGCCCTACGGGAAAAAAGGTGAGAAGCTTTTGAAGTGGTTAAGTTAGTTGCGCTTTCGAGTGCCAACTAGGGTAACAAGGAAGATGACAACTAACCCACAAATAGAACTAAAGTCTGGGCTGCCAACCGAGCAACCAAGACCTAATGTAGAACTTAAAGGACCATGGTTTTGATCAAGGTTTGTCGAAGGAGGGTTTGGGTTTAAACTGCCTTGTTTGACGTTAATCACAACATCTTTAGTGATATTGTGCGTACCATCTGAGGCAGAGAATGTGACGGTGTAAGATTGATATAAGTCTGCTGGTTCAGGTGTCCAAGCTAATTTCTTGCTTATTTGATCAAAAATAGCACGAGGCGGAAGATTCTGTGCGCTTAGTGAGACAGGCTCACCTTCTGGATCAGTTGCCTGAATTGATATTTCAAGAGGAGCATCGACAAAAGCATCGACGGTGTCTTGGGTGAGAAGTGTGGGCGGGAAATTTGCAGATAATAGTGCTTCGTTGACAGCTGCTTCAACGTTGATGACACCGTTTCCAAAAGACGTATCGAATCCTGGCGCGCCAATATCAGTGGCGTTGTTGTTGATGATGCCTTGAATCTCTGCCGGCGTAAAAGCAGGGTTGGCCGATTTAATAAGAGCTGCAAGACCTGCCACATGAGGGCATGCCATGCTGGTACCACTAATAGCCA
>JAGRAY010000065.1 GCA_020434375.1 Bdellovibrionales bacterium
AATCGCCTGTCTTCTCTTGTCGGGGAATTTATTCAGAATTTGGAACCCATACCCGATTTTATTGGTATGACACCTCAGACCAAAACAGATATTGAAATTGCAAAACGCCAAGATGTTTTGGCCAAAAAAGCTGCTATAGAGGTTGCAAAAACAACCTACAAAGGCCAAGTATCGCAGCATTTTCCAGGTATTGATGCTGGGTTTAATTACTATACCCAGCGCAGCGGTATTCGAGAGAACATCGACTGGGATTTTAACCTTGGCATTGAAGTTCCTCTTTTTTCGTGGGGTCAAACTCAATACGCTGTGCGAGAAGCTCGCGCTGCCCTAAAACAAGCTGAACTCGAATTAGAAAGAACCCTGCGAGAAGCCAATCTTGAGGTTGAAAATGTGTGGGATGAACTTCAAACCAATTTACTCAAACTTCCTCTTCAAAAAAAGTCGGTGGAAATCACCAAAGAAAATTACAGCTTGCAATCACGGGAATATCGCCTAGGGTTGGTCACTAATTTTCAAGTGCTAGATGCGCTTTTGGCATTGCACGATGCAGAACTCTTGTATGAAAAACTTCAGTTAGAATCTTCGTTTCAAGTCATTCGCCTGTATATTGCGCAGGGAAAGCTTCCAAAAGTGTCATGAGTCTATTTGAAACATCGATAAAGAAGCCCGTTTTTGCATGGATGCTCATGCTAGCACTTTTGCTCTTTGGAACCATTTCATTTTTTCGCCTAGGCGTTTCACAATACCCTGATGTAGATTTTCCAACGGTCTCTGTTTCAGTCGACTGGGAAGGTGCGGCTCCTGAGGTAATTGAAACAGAGGTGGTCGATGTTGTCGAAGAGGCGTTATTAACTGTTGAGGGTATTAAAGAACTCTACTCAACCTCCCGTTTTGGAAATGGCCGCGTGACGGCTGAATTTGAACTGAGTCGAAATATAGATCAGGCGGTTCAAGAGGTTCAAACCAAAATTGCACAAGCACAGCGAAATCTCCCAATAGATATTGAACCACCAATTGTCTCCAAGGTGAATCCAGAAGACAGACCCATTATGTGGGTTGGTATATCAGGGGATCGCCCACTCAAGGAACTTATTGAATACGTCAAGAATGATGTGAAAGACAAATTTCAAACGGTGCCAGGCGTTGGTGAGATTATTCTGGGTGGCTATGTTGAGCCCAATATTCGCGTTTGGATGGATCCCATTAAGATGCGGCAGTTTCAAATTACGGCGGAAGATATTATTGAAGCCATTCGAAATCAGCACTCCGAGCAACCCGCTGGACGTTTAACAATGAGTACTGAAGAACGCTCCGTACGTATCATGGGTGAGGCTTACTCGGTGCCCGAAATTGAAAACCTAACCATTTCACAAAGGGTTCGTGGGGGCGTGGTGTGGAAGCCTTTTAAACTAAAAGATGTTGCCCGCGTAGAAGACGGTCTGGATGATATTCGTAGAATATCCAGAGTGAACCAGCAAACAGCCTTAGGGTTGGGTATACGTAAGCAACGTGGAACCAACGCTGTCGCCGTAGCCAAAGGCGTTAAAGAAAAAATGGAAGAAATCAGACCGTTTTTGGCAAAGGGAGTCAAGCTAGGTATTAACTATGACGGCACAGAAGTCATTGAAGAAAATATTCATGAGCTTCAACTGACGTTGATTTTAGCAACGCTCTTTACATCACTTGTTTGTTGGTTGTTTTTAGGTTCGTTCACATCGACACTCAATGTAATTTTGGCCATTCCAACGTCGCTTGGTGGTGCGTTTACCGTGATGTATTTTGCGGGATTCACATTTAATACCATTACCCTGCTGGCACTTTCACTGGTGATTGGCATTGTGGTTGATGATGCCATTGTGGTTTTGGAAAATATTGTTCGGCATCGCGAGATGGGAAAATCAAAATTTGATGCAGCCTTTGAAGGCACGCGAGAAATTTTATTTTCAGTGATCGTCATCTCTGCATCGATTATTGCCATATTTCTTCCGGTCGCCTTTATGAGAGGTATGATTGGCAAATTCTTTTTTCAATTTGGTGTGGTCGTGAGCGTAGCAGTCGCTTTCTCACTGCTTGAAGCTCTTACGCTTACACCGATGCGGTGTAGTCGGTTCTTAAAAGTCAAACACGGTAATTTTATAACTAAGGGCATGGATCGCCTGATGCATCGCCTATCGGAACTTTATAAGGCATCTCTTCGTGTTGTTCTTCGGTTTCGGTTTGTCACACTCTTAGTCGCTTTGATTCTTTTTTCGGGCTCGCTTATGTTGATTCCTCATATTCGCAAAGAAGCAGCGCCATCTCAAGATATTAGCCGTATGCTCGTTCGTATTCAAACAGCACCGGGCTCGTCGATTCATTTTACCGATGAACTTTTTAAAGTGGCTGAAGAGCGATTGTCTAAGTTGCCGGAGCTTGACAGATACTTTGCGGCGATCGGAGGGTTTGGTGGTGGTGAGGTCAATACGGGTGTGATGTATGTGACACTTAAAAAACCAGATCAAAGACCCATAGACCCAAAGCTTGGAAGACGAAGAACTCAAAACGATGTGATGGATTGGGTACGAGAAAATTTTAAAACCATTCCCAATATTTATCGTGTGGCAATTCAAGATCTTTCTCAGCAGCAAATGGGAGGTAGCAGTCGTTCATTTCCAATCGATATTTCTCTTCGAGGCCCTGATCTCGATCGACTCGGAAACTACGCCGATGAGTTCATTAAACAAATGAACGCGACTGGATTCGTTATGGACTTAGATACCGATTTCTATGTTGGAGTACCCGAGGTTCGAATTTTCCCCGACCGAAAGAAAGCCGATCAAAGAGGTGTGCCTGTATCAATTATAGCCGATGCTATTCAGGCAAGTTTTGGTGGAATTCGAGCGGGTAAGTACACGCGAGATGGCAGACGCTATGATATTCGTGTGAGCTTTGAAGATAGGTACCGGCGAAATAAAAAGAATTTGTCTTTAGTCTGGGTGAGAAATACACGCGGCGAAATGATTCCTCTGAATGAAGTTACTCAAGTTGCTGAAAAACCGTCTTTATTGACTATTAACAGAGAGGGGCGCCAAAGATCTGTGCGCATATACGGAAATATTGCAACTGGGAAATCTCAATCAGATGCTCTGAGTTCGGCACAACAAATTGCAAAAGACATTTTGCCCGAACAATATAAAATGTCCTTTTCGGGAAGTTCCAAAGGCTTTATGGAATCGTTTCAGGAGCTTTTATTTGCTCTATTGCTTGGCATTGGCGTTGCCTATATGATTTTAGCAGCGCAATATAATAGTTTTGTTGATCCGTTTGTGATTTTGCTTGCGCTTCCTTTCAGCTTGAGCGGGGCGCTAATTGCGCTTTGGATGTACGATCAATCACTCTCAACAATTAGCCTGATTGGTATTTTATTGTTAATGGGGCTCGTTAAGAAGAATTCTATTTTGATTGTTGATTTTGGCAATCAGAAAGTAGCAGAAGGTTTGGATTCGTTAAATGCAATGGTCGAAGCCGCGCCACTTCGATTAAGACCCATACTGATGACCACGTTTTCAACCATTGCGGGCGCTCTACCAGCCGCACTCAATATTGGCCCAGGTGCAGCCGCTCGCGCACCTATGGCCACGGTTATTATTGGAGGCATGCTCGTTTCGACGCTTCTTTCACTCTACGTGGTTCCAAGCACGTATACGATTTTATCTAAATTGAAACGGACATAAGGGTATTGACTCACCGATTGTAACGGTGTTCACTAGGCACCCTATGAAAAAAGTGCTTCTGTTACTATTATTTTTATTGGTAACTTCACAAGTGTTTTCAAAAAATCGATGGTCAGGTTTGTTTGATCATCAAGGTCACAGAATTGGAAACCTGGTGTCATTCAAACCTCATGTTCTCGAAAAGTCGGGTTTTTATTTTAAACTTGATGACTTTGACTTTAAACGAAGCGAAAGACATGTGCCCGATGATTTTAACTACCAAGACCCCGAATGTAAGAAAGAAGCCTATCTTTTGACAAGTTTACCTATCTCAAATGTCGTTGTAAAAGTTGATGATAAGAACGTGTACTATACGACCGAAAAAGTGAGTACTCTCAAAGAAAATACAACATACTATGTTGCACAATACGTGTTTGAAGGCGAAAACATTCGAAGACTCTGCAAAGTCGAATCACCCTATGAAACCAAGGGTATCTATTTGGTTGAATTAAAGTCTCTAAGCCGGGAAACCTTCAAGAAGAAAACCGGCATCGATTTCTCAAAAAGCTATAAGCCACCTTTTTTTGTAAAATAACTCAGGAGACGGAGGTCCTATCATATTATCAAATCAACAAGTTAGACACGTTAGTCCTGAATACGATTGACCTTCGTCCCCGATCAAACGTTTTATTTGAGAAACCTCTGTCAACTTTAACGCATCGTATAGTATAGTACATGCCGTTGACAGTGGGCTCACCATTCTTACCTCCTTGAGTGCGAATTATCTGCAACTTAACTCAAAAGAGATTTTCCAGTATTTCTGGGACACGCCACGAATAAAATTACGACTATGTTTTTCATGTATCGTTTCTTTCGCACAGGATTCAATCGAGCGCACGATCATAACCTGATCAAAACATTTAAGAAATTATCTCGGACACGAGCTTGTTCAAAACATGAAACTGCTGTGAACTTTTTGCATAGATACAACGTGCCATTGCGCATTTTAATGTGGAGCATGGTTTAAAACATTGACTCATTAGCTAAATTAGGTGGCATAAGTTTTGCGTAGCTCTAAAGCACATGAACCCATCTGAAATAGTATGGAAAGGAAATATTATGATGTCTCGATTTGGTTTTACAAAACGTTCAATATTTATAACGGGCTTTGTCGCCATCGTTGGTACTTTGGTATTAGGATGTGGTGTTCAACCCAAAGATGAAATTCAACTGGTGGCGGATCCGGCATTGAACTATTTGTTGAATCCTAATGTGGACCCAGGTGAAATCTGTGAATTTTGTGCTCCTCGAATGATTTATATTTCTCAAATTTTCAAACCCTCGGGTCAAACACAAGCCATTTGGGCAACCTGGGTGGAACGTAGCACGACAGAGCAGTATCATCAGTATCGATTGCAAACGGCAAACCCTTCCAATGAATGTCCAGCGAATTCCGGAGGATTATCTGTCATGTGGGGAGTTGATCCTGGACGAACGATTGTGATTAACGAGTATCCTATTCTCAACGGAGATTATTTACGGAGTACAATGAATCCCAAAGCAGGCTGTGAATATATATTGGATATTCGTTCCGGTCGGAGCGCTGGCAGCGGGATCGAATGGACCAATTGGTCTAACCCATCGAATCCAATTATTTGGGATGAGCGTCTGATCAATGGTCAAGATCCACAGGGTGGTTGCGAATATTCCGGTACTTGCACACCAGAACTTACAGCCGCGATATATACCGATACCGATAATTTACCCGTACGCATTTATTATATCGATCATAACTCCGTTGAAAGTGGCATAGAGTATACTTTTGCGTCCAATAGTTCAGATTGTAATATGCCAGCTCAGTCTATTGATTTTCTTTCGAATGATCCATCAATGACGGGACCTTTAGTTCATAACTTGAGTCTTGCTTTTATGGAGTCTTTGCAAAACGTGAATGAGTGCGATCTTTACATTACGGCGAAAAGTTTTAAGCAAAATGTCGGAGGAAGTCGAGATTATTCCTCTGTCAGTAATGCTCTTACATTATTATATCAAGAACTTGGACAATCAGATCCTGGTGCAGGTACTGATCAGTTTGATACGCCTCGTTTTGTTGAAGTAAACGGAACGTCAAATAGAACCACTCCTCATTTATTTAAGTTTGAAGACCGTTCTAATTGCGAAAGTCGTTTTGTGGTGAGCTTATCGAATTACGGAAGTTCAAGTGGATGTCCTAGCATCGCAATTTCTAAATCATACGATGTTGGAAATCCAACTGGCATGGGTGTGGCATCGATGAATGCTACTATCTTACTTGACAATAATAGTATTGTTCAGGGGTGCCCGTATCAGGCGACTTTCAGAGCAGAAAAAGTAGACGCTTCTGGCAATGTTCAAAGTACACCTGAGTCCAATACCATAGCCTTTATCATGGGTGATAGTCGTACGTTCTTGAGTGCAACCTTACCTTCCGATACCAACGGCAGTTCGTTGGTTGCACCTTATTTTGTTAAAATTCGATCAAACACAAATTCTATGGTGCCACATAATTTTCGATTCGAAGATCGATCCATTGATGAAGACAAGTTTGTTGTTACGATTGAAAGTTATGAAGGCGACTATCTTAGCGCTACTCTGTGTCCAAACGTTACGGTATCTTATGATTTAAATGTATCCGATCCGTCTCATATAGGAGTTGTATCTTTTGATCCACCAACATTTCAGACGGACCCTCGTTTCATCGATGGTTGTGCATACCAAGCCAGTTTTATTGCGGAACGAACTTTGCCTTCAGGGACAGTCCTATCATCACCACGATCAAATATTATAGCTTTTATTTTGAGATCGACAGACACATTTGTACTCTCGTCGCTACCGTCGCTTGCATTTTGCGCAACGTGCAGCCCGATTGTCAATTTAGTGGTGGCAAATCCGTCTTATACTGATCGTGTGGCAACGATATACTATGAAGATCGGAATCCTGGCAACAACGCGATCGAAGTAAATATATTTACTGAAACCGTTACAGCAGATTGTCCGGCACGAAATGCGACGCTTATGTTCGATGATCCTTCTTCGCAACAGTCAACTGGAAACAAAATTCTTTTAGCGTTTTCTGATTTATTTATGCACCAAAATCTCGGAGCAGAACCAGGAGACATATGTCGGTTTCGGGTTCGCCTACGAGACCTATACGTTCTTCCCAACGGTGGAATGGCCCTTGGAAACTACTCTTCTGGCGTCATTTTTGAGTATAGCAGGTCTGTTGACAATAATGGTTAGTGTTCTTGATCGGGGATGGTTTAAAATTGAGAAGTGACTTATATTCGTTTCACAATTTTAGCCGACGACGAAGACTCTGATGTTCCTGCAGGATTATTTCAGGCAGCGAGTACATTGAAAGAATGTGGTGTCCTTAAACCGGATGAAATAGACCATTTGACGGAAATATAAAAATGGTTTGGTGTCAATCTTAGAAAACCTTCCAATTTTACCAGTAGTCGTTCGAAAGGTCGATACAGAAGAACAAGTAAAGGCTTATCTTGGTTCAAGGAGACGGCGAAAGATCATTTAAAAAAGATATATGACCTAGTGGCTGTTCTGGAACAACACGACTATCACGTGCGAAAAATTGTAACTCAAAGACCTGGTTATATCGTTTATGAAGACAATCATCAGATCGTTGCGGAACCATTTTCAGATACGCCTGTTTGAACAAGTAGAACAAAAAAGAGACGTCCAGAGGTTACGGGATTTGTTCCACATATCTTTTGCCGTATAGAAAAGGGGCACAAAGGTCACCCGTATCTTTTTATTGTGTCTCGCAAACAATTGATTTGACAGTACATTTAAAACATCTTCCTCCGATGAAGGCGACATTCACGAAAAAATAGGGTGGAGGTATTGACATATCAAAATAGGATAGCTGTCCCGCAATTACGACCTCCGTCCCCAAATTTTATGTGCTTGATTTGTTGCGCATTGCATAGTATATGGCGTTGAAAGTTGATCACCGCGGGAGAAAAGAATGAATACTACGAATGACATTATTCAACGGTTATGGATTGTTTTTGTTTTTCTCATTGGCATTGGTTACTCATCACATGTCGAAAGCCAGTGTCAATTGGGAGGAGTTGTTCAATTACCCTCAGGAAAACCGGTTCGGAAAGAAATCAATATTTATAAGGAAGTTACCAATGGAGGCGAACTTAGAACAATATTGAATGAAAGTGTTTTTTCAAAAAAAACTAGCGGTTCCTTTAGAAGTCGCAAGTTATACAAAAGCGGAGACATCATTATATTTTCCATTGATGTTTTGGGATACGAGCAAACGCGAATTAAAATAAAAGTTTCGTGTGATGGAGGTTATAGTCAACTGGTGATCACTATTGGACAAAGTAAAGACTATACTAGTTCGGAGAGTCTGCCAGCTAATTCAGCAGCACCGCAGGGATACAGATATCAAGATACTATTTATGACTCACCTGACGACATGGACAAAACCAGGTGTTTCTCTTCCACGGTTTCCTTTGATTCAGAGAAGCTTGCAACTTGTAACGTTGACGTAGGTACTGATTCTATGAAAGAGGTTACCTTCGAGGCGAGCAATGTTGATGATAACACTCGTGCGATTTTTAAAACGTTTGTAAATAGTCATTCCGAATACACATCGAACCCTTTCCTCAAAATACTATTAGATGATAGGGCATCATTTTTAGATACTTCTTATGAGTGGAATGACGCCACAAATGTTTATGCGCTCGACAGTAGTAAAGGAGATCTTAATATAGTTTTCAATGAGGATGACAATGCGATTCTTTACTATCAATCTGATGAACTATATTGCGATGTTCCGCTAACGACTGATACAAAACAAATAGATTGTCCTTAAAGTGCTTATGGCTGTGCCAGCTATTGCCGAATAAACATGTGGGTCCAGTAGTTATCGACTATCCCGACACCGTGGTGTGTGAATGCGCAGTTTTCGATATTTCTTCTGTGGCCGCTACTGCCAAGCCAGGCAGTCAGGACTTCCTCTGGTGATCCGGCGTGGCGGGCTATGTTTTCACCTGCCGATTGCCAACTGATTTTGGCGAGAGAAATTCTTTCAAAAGGTGTGTGACCTGTAGAGTCTATATGATTAAAATAGGCGTGATCACGCATGTCTGCACTATGATTTTCTGCGACCTTTGCAAGCTCTTTGGTTTCAATTAAAGGATTGCATCCCACTGATTCGCGATGTTGATTCATTAGGGTCGAAAATTCTTCAATAATAAAACC
>JAGRAY010000066.1 GCA_020434375.1 Bdellovibrionales bacterium
AAGGCATGATGGCAATATTTTTCCAATGGGGGGCTGGTACAATTCGTTGAACAGCAATGTAGGATTTTTGAGCGCAACCGAATAGAAAAAAAACTCCGAAAATTGCCGCTAATCTAAAGCCGAACTTCACTTCGTCGATCTTAAGAGGAAAGGGCTAAATAGTCGACCTTTTAGTCAATTTCGGTTAAGACACGAGGTCTTAACATGGAGACAAGTGCGTTAAAAAACGATCTTTCCATTAAAGATAGTTATGCTGGAAAAACCATTCTGATTGCCGGAGCCTCAGGGTATCTGGGTAAGGTTTTTTTAGCGCTTGTCTTGGAAAAACTGCCAGACGTCAAAAAAATATATATTTTGCTTCGAAAGAGGCGTCTTCGAAGCTCAAGGGATAGATTTGAACAAATGATCAATCGATCTTTTGTGTTTCACAATCTTCATGAACGCTACGGGGCCAAATTAACAGATTATATTTCAAAGCGCGTGGAAATGCTTGAAGGTGATGTCGTTTTGCCAAATCTAGGCTTATCTTCTGCCAGTATTTTGGAACTTCGAGAGAATCTTGATCTTTTTGTGAACAGTGCTGGTCTGGTCGATTTTAATCCAGACTTGCGTGAAGCTGTGGCTATCAATATTAAAGGTACGCTTGCTTGTGCCGAATTTGTAAAAAGCTGTAAAAAAGCACGTTTTTTACATGTGAGTACTTGTTTTGTTTCTGGTCAAAAAAATGGACGATTTGAAGAAAGGGTTACTTTAAATCTTAATCCTATCGGGAAGCCTTTTGACGCTGAAGCCGAATATGTAGAGATTACTAAATTAGTAGAAGCCCATACAGACGCCAATGACTCACTTGAAAGCAAGCGCCAAATACGTGAAGAGATGGTCAAAAAAGGGATGATCCGTGCTAAGGAACTTGGCTGGACCAACACCTATACCTATACCAAAGGCATTTCGGAACATTTGCTTAAGCTCAGATATCCTGACCTTCCGGTTTCGATTCTTCGACCTTCTATTGTTGAGAGTTCGATCTCATTTCCATTTCCCGGTTGGAATGAAGGATTTAACACCTGCGGCCCACTCGCTCACTTGCTCAGCACATGGTTTAGATATTTGCCAGCAAAAAAGGGAAATCCCTTTGATGTGATTCCTGTTGATCAAGTGGCGAAGGCCATGGCGCTTGGAGGGATGGAACTTCTTTGCGGCACACATAAAGAAGTTTATCAGGCTGCAAGCTCTGATCTTAATCCATTGTCCATCGACCAGGCTGCGGAACTTACATCTTTGAGTCATCAACAGTATTTTAGGCGCCAAGGTCGAGGTTTTTGGCAAAGATGGGTTCGTCCTTGGTGGCGCGTTAAAAGTATTGGAAATTCGTTTCATCCGATGGGAGCCAAGCAAATGAAACTATACTGCCATCTCTTGTCAAAGCTTTGTAGGCAACTAAAGATGCACGCATTAGAACTTAAGTTTGCGCGGTATGAAAAAAAATGGGGCCAAATTTTAAACGTGTTAGAATTGTTTCGACCTTTTATTCATGATTACCGTCAGGTATATGTCACACAGAATCTAACCCAGATTCATATCAAAGAAAAAGACATGCGCTTTGATCCCAAGTCCTGGGACTGGAAAATCTATTGGCAAGATATTCATATGCCTGGTCTTCGTCGATGGTGTTTTCCTGTCATTAGACGAGAGACTGTTGAGTCGTTGAATCCAATACATCCGTTCTATTGGCCCACGCCAGCGAAAGTCCAAACTGAAATCAGTGATGTTAAAAGTAGTTAATGTGAGCGCGAACGCGTTTATGACAGAAATCGAAAGAGATAATAGTTAGTGTCTATTTTTATCACAGGGTCAACAGGTTATATAGGGTCCTACGTTGTTGAGAAGTTGCTTCGAGAACACAAAAATCCTTTGGCCTTATTAGTTCGTGCTCGAAATGAAGACGAAGCTAAAAAGAAACTCTGGAAAGCATTGCAACTGCATATGCCTTTCGACGAATTTATCAGTTTTTATGAGTCGCGCATCAAGGTCTACTTGGGTGATTTAACAAAGCATGACCTGGGCCTTTTGGGAGGCATTAAGGAGCAATTAGTCGATGATATGAATTCGATTATTCATGTGGCAGCGTCGCTAAATCGTAAATCTGATAAGGCCTGTTTTAATAATAACCTGCGAGGAACACTCCATGTGATCAAGCTTGCCATGGCTTCAAATAAGCGTCGCAAACTTAAACGTTTTAGCGAGGTGTCAACAGCAGCGGTAGCAGGTGTTCGACAAGATGAACTGGTTCTTGAAAATGCGATGATCGATTGGGACCGCAGTGATTACGATCCCTATGCTAGAACCAAAAAGTTTTGTGAATATATGGCGCATGAACTTTTGGAAGACATTCCCAAGACTATTTTTCGACCAAGTATTGTGCTCGGCGATAGTCGATTTCCCCAAACCACTCAATTTGATATGGTAAGGGCATTTGTGACTTTGTCTAAACTTCCGGTTCTTCCCTTTAATAAGAATTGGAGAGCGGATATTGTGCCGGCTAATTTTGTGGCAAAAGCAATTGTTGATATCCATCAAAAGGATCGAACACTTTTTGAGTCTTATAATTTGAGCGCTGGATCAGCGTCGCTAACGTTTGAGCAAATTGTTGAAGTCTTGTCAGAGCATAGGGGAAGCAAACCACCCGTATTTATTCCAATGTTAGACCCGTTGGCTTCGGCTTTGGTTCGTCAACTGGCGAATACACCAAAATGGATGGGAGTCTCTAGGTTGTTTTCGCTCATGAAAGTGTTTTGGCCTTATCTTAATTTTAATACAGTTTTTGATAATTCTCGCGTGAGACAAGAGCTCGATCTTGTTCCCGAGCCCTTTGATCAATATGCCTATGAATTATCCAAGTTTGCACAAGACGGTCAGTTTAACTATGCTTACAAGCCTTGGCCGGATGGAGCATAATATGAACTTAGACTTTGCCATGGGAAAATGGATGGAGGCACTCATTGCATTTCGTCGTGCAAAGCAAAAGCTACAATTGCCGGGTCAAAAATGGACACCCAATCAAAAAATTAAGCTATTGTTTGCCGGTTACAATGGAACGAGAAACACGGGTGCAGACGTTAGGGTCGAGGAAACGATTCGACAGATTTCTCACGTTTTAGGTGAAGATCAGGTTGATATGACAGTTCTTAGTATTGATCCGAAAAAAACCGAGGGTTACTTTCCCAAAGCGAGACAAAAAAAGCTCGCTAAAATTTTTCCACCATTTTTGTTTTCCGAGTGCCCCAAATACCATGGTGTTGTTGCCTGTGAGGGATCAATGTTTAAGTCAAAGTTTGCCAATGCACTTTCAACCATGATGGCTGGTGCGCTTGGTTTAAGCGGCGTAGATCATAAGCTAGGCGTTGGTTATGGCGCTGAAGTAGGTCACATGACATCTGATCTGGAGGCGTTCGTTAAAAAAAGTTGCCAAGATGCTTTAATTATATGCCGGAATGAGCGATCTCGAGAAGCTCTCAATCATCTGGGCATTAGAAATTTAGGCGGTACCGATACCGCATGGACTTTCTCTCCGTCACCCAGGGCTAGGGGTGCAGAAATACTTAAAGAATTGGGATGGGACGGGAAAAAAGAAATTCTCTACGTATGTCCTATCAATCCTTTTTGGTGGCCAGTCAAACCTCATCTTTTTAAGTTTTTGAAACTAAAAATCTTAGGAAAGCATCGAGACACACATTATCAGTCTATTTATTTTCATGAATACAATGATCAAGATCGCCGACGTTACGAGACATATCTAAAAGCTTTGGCTCATGCAATTCGGGTGATTCAATCTAAAAAAAATGTATTCCCTGTTTTAGTGGCCATGGAGAGTCTCGACGTTCACGCGTGCCGAGACCTCGCTAAACTTTTGGAGAATAACCCACCCATACTCTGGAGCGAAGAAGTTACGATGCACGATCTTGTGAGTACCTTAAGGCATGGAACTTATATAATAAGTTCCAGGTTTCATGCCATTGTCACGAGTATGCCAGGTTTGGTAGCTCCGCTTGGGGTGACCATGGATGAACGTATTGAAAACCTTCTCACCGATGCGAAGCTCAGCGACTATGTTTTAGATGCTACCGACGAGCAACTAGAAGAAAAATTGGTGGCTAAGATAGATCTTTATTTGAGTAATAAATCAACCATTAAAAAGAACATTAAGTCGTTTATTCCGAAACAGCTAAAACTTATGGCCGGTATGGGTAAAGACTTTTTGGATGAAGTCCATCGTGTTTACCCTGAGTTTCCTAAGAATTCAGAACTTAAAACATGGAAAGATTTTCTGCCGAGCTTGCCTGAAGATGTAGAAGCTTTGCTTTTAAAGCCTAAAAAAAGTAAGGAGACTTCATGACCTTTATTGAACTTTTTATTCAAGGTATGAGAGAAAGAACAACTAAAACCGTTCTAAAAGAAATTCATCCAGGTTTTGTTCGAGATGTGTCGGGTGCTTATTTTTTAAAAATGGCAGGTTCTGTTCAAGCTGCGCTCGAAAAGCATGGCGTTCATAAAGGAGATCGCGTTGTCTTGTTGGCTCCAAATAGCGCCAGGTGGATTGCCATCGATGTTGGAATTCTTAGTTTTGGAGCGATTTGCGTGCCGCTTTATCACAGGCAAGAAGTTTCAGAGCTTGCGTTTATGATTCAAGATTGTGAGCCAGCTTTGGTCATATGTTGGGATGAAGCGGTGCGAACCGACCTTAAGACAAGGCTTATTCAGGGGTACAAAATTGTCACCTATGAAGAGGTCTTTCAAGAGTCAAGATTGATTCGCGTAAGCCATGTTTTGCCAAGTGATTGTGTCACCTTTTGTTATACGTCGGGAACCAGTGGTAAACCCAAAGGTGCAATGATCAGTCGTGAAAATATGGAATACATGCTACGGCAAACAAAGGAGAGAGTAACGGAGACTCTTGGAAAAGTGAGAAATGAGCGTGTGTTTCATTTTCTGCCGTTTTGTTTTATGGGCTCAAGAGTGATGCTTCACACCCAATTGCTTAGAGCAAAGCCCGTGTGGCTTTCAATGGATTTAAATCGCCTAAAAGATGAAATGCCAATCTGTGATCCACATTACTATCTAAACGTGCCAGCTGTTTTGGAACGTATCAAGGTAGGTGTTGAGGCAGTGATGACACATAAATCTGAACGTATTCAGTCTCTATATGTGGCTGCCAAAAAATATTTTGAAGGCGCTCCTATGACTTTTAGGGAACGCATATATGGCCTTTTGGGCAAGCTCATTGTATTTCGATCCATAAAACGGCAAATCGGAAAACATCTTAAGTTTCTTATATGTGGCTCGGCACCGCTCGCACCTTCAACTCAAAAGTGGTTTCAAATGTTAGGAATTCCCGTACTACAAGTCTATGGTCTCACTGAAACAACAGCCATTATCACAATGGATCGCCTGGGCGAAGCCGAGGTTGGATTTGTTGGAAAACCTATTCCTGGATGCGAAGTTAAACTGACAGATGATCAAGAGCTTGTTTGCAAGGGTCCAAATGTTTTCATGGGATACTGGAGGCGTCAGGAAAACACTAAAGAAATTCTTAAGGATGGTTGGCTTCACACTGGAGATCAAGCTGAAATCAATGCTCAAGGGCAGTACCGCATCTTAGGTAGAATCAAAAATATTTTGGTTTCTGAATCAGGCCACAATATTGTTCCGGAGCCTTTGGAAGAGCAACTCAAAGACCTTTGTCCTGCCATTGAACACGTTGTGGTCGTGGGTCATGCAAGACCTTTTCTTACAGCCATTGTCACGGGATCTGTAACAGAAACGGAGATAGACAAAGCTATTGTTAAGCTCAACGAAAAACTTCCACATTACAGAAAAATTAAAAGTTTCTATATTTCAAAGGAATCGCTTTCAATTGATAAGGGTCACTTGACCGCGAATCAAAAATTACGGCGCCAAGCGATTGAACGTTACTTTGAAGATACCATTGCATCTATGTATCAAGGACAGGGCAAAGCCTTGTGATTAAAGTTTCCCGAAATGATAAGATTTGTACGTGGACTTTATCGGCAAAGCCGTGCAACGAAATTGGCCTTGATCTTACAAAGGCATTTGAAAAGGAAATTGCTGCACTAAAGTCTAATCTTCCGAAAGTCTTAGTTGTTAACAGTGCTATTGAAGGGGGTTTTTGTGCTGGAGCGAATCTTCGAGAGCTCTATCAGGAAATGCTCAAAAAAGACAAAGAGGTTGCCACAGAAGAGTTACGTCGATTTTTGGATCGTATTCACAAAATTATGAATACGCTTGATACCTTGCCTTGTGCGACCATTGGTGTGGTTCATGGTGTTTGCTTTGGCGGCGGATTTGAACTGGCTTTAACACTAGATGTCTTGGTGGCGGAGTCTTCGGCAAGATTCTGTTTTCCTGAGTTGAGACTTGGGCTTATCCCAGGCTTTGGGGGGATTCCGCGCCTTAATAGAGAAGTAGGCAATGCGGTGATTCGCGATCTTCTACTTACAGGCCGAAGTTTAAATGCAAAAAAAGCTCATGACTTGGGTCTGGTGAGTCAAGTTGTGGCCGATGGTAGAGGTATTGACATTGCTATGAAAATGGCTCATCAAATGCAGCGGATTGACGCACACGTCGTTGCAAGATCCAAAGCTTTTATGAAACCTTTGCCACTTTTGGAATTAGATCGAGAGAAGCAGCAGTTTATTGAAATGTTTCAAAGCCCATCGGTCATTGAAGGCTTAAAAAAATTTATTGAAAACGAGGGGATTAGACCTTATTTGGCCTAACCTATAAAAGGAGCATTCATATGAGCCAAGATGTCCTAGCTAAATTAATCGACGTTGCAAGCCAGCATTTTAAAGTTGACCGTACGACATTAACGCCAGAAACAGATTTTTTTAAGGAGCTTGGCATCAATAGTTTTCAGGCGCTGTCACTTTTAAGCGAAATAGAAAAAAAGTTTTCGATTGAAATTCCCGACTACGAGCTTCAGGGGGTCAATACGTTTAATCAATTGGCTGAGGTCATTTCTTCGCGAATAGGTTGATGTCGGTCGATTTCTATTATCGGGGCAGGCAAAGCCGATGGAGCTATCCCCTCAAATCGATTCGCGGTTGGAAATTTCTTCGAAAATATTCCGGGCGTCAGTGTTGGAGGGATCGCTTCGATTGACGTATTTTAAAAAATTAGCATGCGTTGGAGAGCTTCTTGAAGAAGGGCTCAAGCGGTATCCTCAAAATATAGCGTTTATTGAGGTCAATCGCGATAAAGAAACGGCTCGTTTAACTTACGAATATTTCAGATCTCAAGCGCTTAAACTTGCAAACCAAATTCATTTAGATGTTACGCCGGGCTCCCACGGGGCAATTTTAATGTCGAATCAAAGCAGATGGCCACTTTGTGCAACCGCTATCTTTTGGTGCGGAGGTATTGTCGTACCGTTAGATTATAAGTTAACACCTAAAGAACAAAGAGCTCTTCTAGCCCATAGTGAATCTAAGATTCTTTTTATAGAATGGCCAATTTATGAAAGATGGATCAAAGAGGGTATTGATTTCCCAAGTAATCTTCGTGTGATTGTCAGTGAGGTTCCTTCGGTTTTTCCAACCGCAAAACGGTTTGAAGGATCGACGCGAGCCCCTGTTATTGATCACGACCGATGGGAGCAATTGTTTGAAACGAATGACTCAAATGAACCAATGTTTAAAAAAGTTAATCGATCACGAGAAGATATTGCCTGCATTGTCTATTCGTCTGGAACTGGGGGTACACCAAAAGGATGCATGCTCACGCACGGAAATTACCTAGCTCAAGCAGAAGTTCTGGCTAAAATGTTTCCGATAAAACCTAATGATCGATATTTCTCTGTTTTGCCAACAAATCATGCCATTGACTTTATGTGTGGCTTTTTGCTGCCTCTTCAATTTGGTTCGGCAGTGGTCCATCAACGTACACTTCGTCCAGAGTTTTTGGCGGCAACCATGAAAACCTATGGGATTTCACATATGGCTTTGGTGCCTCTTCTTTTGAAAGCTTTTGAAAATAAAATTCGCGGTGAGATCGATCAAAAATCAAAGTTGGTTCAAAAAATTTTATATGCTTTGATGAAATTCAATCGTTTGATCACGTATCGAAAACCATGGTATGCATTCTCAAAGATTCTTTTTCGTCCTATTCACAGTGCGTTTGGAGGGCGCTTGCGCCTTATGTTTGCTGGCGGAGCATTTGTTGATGCACGGACAGCTGAATTTTTTTATGCTTTGGGTCTTCCAGTTGCAATCGGCTATGGTTTAACTGAATCGGGAACGGTTCTTACTGTAAATAATATTCATCCGTTTCGTGCTGATACTGTGGGTCAACCTATAGAAGGTGTTGCACTAGAAATCAAAAACCCGGATAGAGCCGGCATTGGAGAAGTATGGGTCAAAGGGCCCACACTGATGAAAGGTTATTTCAAGGAACCTGAGCTTACTCAAGAAGTTCTCTTGGGAGGTTGGCTCAAAACAGGCGATATCGGTCAAGTTGACTCAACCGGGCATTTGAAGCTCTTTGGCAGAAGTAAAAATATGATAGTCACCGAAGGGGGCAAGAATATTTATCCTGAAGACGTGGAGGCTCTATTTGGTTCTATTGATCAAGTTGAGGAACTATGTGTGTTTTCAACGAGCTTTGTATGGCCCGGCACCGATTTGAAAAAAGAAAAGCTTTTCATGGTGGTACGAAGCAAGTCGGGTGAGCAAGATAAAAATCTT
>JAGRAY010000067.1 GCA_020434375.1 Bdellovibrionales bacterium
TAATTTGATAATAAGATTGCTATAAGACGTTCGATCTCTGGAAATTTTGGCTTTGAATGCCGAAGCTTTTTGCTTTCTATCTTGAGTCAATATTTTAAAGGGCCGAATTGTGGTTTTATCTTGCTGGGTAAATTTTTCCGCAGCTATTTGTCCTATTTTGACTTTAACCGTCGGCGCTATGGCTTGGGCAGCGTTTACATTCATCTGACCGTGGGGCACTCGGACCGAAAAGCTGGTTTTTTCTTCGGTGCTAAAAGATTTGATTTTAGGCACACCTTGCAAGATTTGGCCGTTGCCAGAAACCTGCAAATCTTCCTGACACTGCTTACAAGCTAACTGAAAATCATACTGAATTTTAAAAATATTAGAACACCCTACAAAGGACACTTTAGGGCGTTCTTTTGCGGGCGCCATAAACTTCGCGCCACATCCTGTGCATTCAACTTCTAACATGCTCTCAACCCATTGTTAAAGCAAGGAGGATACCAATACAATTCTATTTAAGTGATTATTATTATTGAATATTATTTGCACCAATTGTGCTTATTTTTTCCTATAGGGGCATGGATGCCTCGAATCCAAAACTTGAAGTTTAGACTTGAGAAGTCACAATCTCATTAAAAATAAAATTTGAATGATAAATATAATAAATAAATGGCATATTAATCTTTTCAATGAGTTACAGAAATAGGGTGGAAGCACTGCGTGGTGACAGAGGGTCGAGTGGTGCTATACTCGATTCATTAGTTCGAAGAAAAATGAATTTTAAAGGGAGGTCCGCTGATGCAACTTAACTTAAATCAAAACAGAGTAATTGATAAACTCCTCAAAGATCATTTCGAATTTAAAAAATTGTATCAGGAACATGAGCTTATGAAAAAGAAGCTCAGGAAAATGGAAGGCATGCGATATCTTTCTTTGAAACAAGAAAATGAAAGAAAACGCATTCAAAAAATGAAATTATGGGGTAAAGATCGTATGTATGAGATCATACGAAAAGCGAGTGAAAAGCACTACAACGCCTAAAACCAAAGATTTAGATTCTCCATTGAACCTGGCCCCACGGGAGCCATCTTTAGAGGAAAAAGTTCCCAGTCGAATGGGAATTTGCCTAGAAGGATGGCGCTTTGTGGGGCTTGCGTTTTTAGGCGCAGTGGGATTTTTCTTTTGGGGTGGTCTGGTATGGGGAGTTATTCCTGCCTTGGTTACCATTTGGGTGGCTTGGTTTTTTAGAGATCCCATTAGAGTTATTCCTGAAGATGAAAAAAGTCTTGTCTCTCCCGCGGATGGAACGATTCTCAGCGTGGGAACTCCAGAAAAATCGGCATGGATGCAAAACGAAGAATTGTCTCAATACACACGAATTTCAATATTTATGTCGATTTTCAACGTGCATATTAATCGTGTGCCTATCAAAGCGGTTATTTTGAAGGCAAAATACAATCCTGGTCGATTTTTTTCCGCTTTTAAAGAAAAGGCATCTCTTGAGAATGAACAAATGGCTATTTGGTTAAAAACGACAGGGCACTCGACTATTTTGATGGTGCAAATTGCAGGGCTTATTGCCAGACGCATTGTTTGCAAACTTTCTCCTGATGAGACGGTAGAGAAAGGTATCAAGTTTGGTCTAATTCGGTTTGGCTCGAGAATGGATGTATACCTGCCTAAAGATCAGTTTCGTATTCTCGTTGAAAAAGGCCAGCGTGTGCAGGGTGGAAGTACGGTATTAGCGGAATATAAAAGCTGATGAAGATGAAAGGCATCGAAAAGGGCGTTTACATTCTTCCCAATCTTTTTACAACGGGCAACCTCCTGTTTGGATTTTTGGCTATTGTTCGTGCTATTCAAATTACGCTTCGTAGTGAAGAAAATTTTAAAATATGTGCTATTTTTATTTTTATAGCTGCCGTATTTGATATGCTTGACGGTCGGGTTGCACGTAAAACAAATACCGCATCAAAGTTTGGGGTGGAGTACGATTCTCTTTGTGACCTGGTCTCTTTTGGTTTGGCGCCAGCCATCGTTGTTTATTTATGGGCCTTACAAAGTTTTGAACGCTTCGGGTGGATGGGGCTATTTCTCTATGTGGCCTGTGGAGCATTGCGCTTGGCGCGATTCAATGTGCAGTCCTCAGGTTTAGAAAAAAAACATTTTCAGGGTTTGCCCATTCCGATGGCGGCAATGATGCTTGTTGGTGCGCTTCTGATATGGGAAGGAAGTGTACCCAATGAATCCCTTTTTTTTCAGGGCGATGCGGAGACATTTGTGTTTATTCTTGTTTATCTTTTAGCATTTTTGATGGTGAGTTCGATTCCTTATAGAGGGTTTAAATCGGTGCCTTTGAATCGAACGGTGCCCTTTAAATACATGCTTTTGGCCGTGATTGGTCTTATGTTTTTTGCCCTAAGACCCTGGTGGACCCTCTATGGAATGGGTGCCATTTACCTTGTGTCGGGGCCATTTGAGTATTTTGTTTTGGGTCATCGTTCGATTGCAGCCATCAAAAAACGCCTCTCCAAAAATAAAAACGACAAAGTAGAAAACATTGTTGTTTTTTCCAAGAAATCGGATCATGAGAAAAGCAGTTAAACGATCTTTTGTTCTATTTGTTATTGGGTTTTGTTGTTTGGGATCTCGATGTTCTTCAGTTGACCGTGAAGCCAACGAGATCGGCCAAAACGCCATAGCATTCACGCAAACCATCTTAAGTTTTGGACCAAGGGTTTCAGGTACCGAAAATATTTCTCATGTGAGAGGCTTTTTGAAAGAAATAGTTTCGTCGCATGGATTTACGCCGTCTGAAGACGCTTTTACTGCGACAACGCCTTTAGGTGATATCGATATGGTGAATATCTCGTTTACGATTCCTGGGAAGAGTTCTGGGCAAAAGGTGGTTTTGATGGCCCATTACGATAGCAAAAAATTTGATTCGTTTGAGTTTTTGGGAGCCAATGACGCTGCGTCCTCGGTGGCCTTACTTTTGGCTCTAGTACCGACGATAAAAAAAATGAGTTTGAACTATGATGTTGAAATCGTCTTTGTCGACGGAGAGGAAGCTTTTGTCAACTGGAGCTCAACCGACAGTTTGTATGGTAGCCGACGCTATGCAACTCAAATGAGCGATCCCACAAAAATACAAGCAGCCATCATTGTGGATATGATTGGTGACAAAGATCTAAGTTTTATTCGCTCTCAGAGATCAAGCCAGAAACTTGTTTCTAAAATGGAAGCGACGCTCGAAAAACTTCAGAAGTCATCGATGCTTGAAACTCAAATCAGAAGCGTTGAGGATGATCACATTCCCTTGGCTGACCTTGGTATTCCTGTTTTACATCTCATGGACTTCACGTATGGAGGTCCATCAACACCAGGTTTTTATTGGCACACCGTAGAAGATACTCTAGACAAACTCTCGGTGGCTAGCCTGGCTACCACGTCTCAAGTGATTTTGGGTGTGCTTTCATTGCTTTGACAGGCGGATCTCCTATGTTATAGGCAGCCATGGCGAATAAAAAATCTTACCGTGTGCTGGTGGTTGGTGCAACGGATTTGGTGGGTCGAGAGCTTGTTTTGATTTTAAATGAACGGGCGTTTCCTTTTGAAACAATGAGAGCGACGGGTCGAGACGATCAAGTAGATCAGACTATTCCCATGGGTTCGTCGTCGATTCCGGTCGAACGTTTAACAACAGAACTATTCAAAAATTCAGATATTGTTTTTTTCGCAGGGGATTCCAAGACTGTATCAAAGCGTATTCAAGAAGCATTGCAGTTTTGTATGCTTGTGGTCGATTTGTCGACGCATTCCCGACAAAACCCAGATATTCCAATGGTCGTTACAGGCGTTAATGACTACGACCTGGATCCATTGTTTTCAAAACCGCATGCGCTGGTTTCATGCCCCAGTAGTATCGTTACCCACCTGGTGACGATTTTAAACCCCATTGCCAAAAGATTTGGTGTGTCTCATGTGAATGTCTCAACCTACCAATCTGTGACGGCTGCTGGATCACAAGGAATGGAAGAGCTTTCCCGTCAGGTCAAAGACCTTTTCAATTATCGAGAATCACAAGTGGCGAGTTTTCCTCATCGTATTGCCTTTAATTTGATTCCTGAAGTAGGACCCATTGATGACAAGGGGCACTCTGAGCAAGAGTGCCAAATTGACGAGGAAACGCGCCGTATTTTGAGTCACCACGAATTTTCTGTCAGTGCCACTGCTGTGAATGTGCCACTTTTTCATGGGTATGCGCAGGCGGTCACCATTGAAACCATTGATGAGGTTGACGTTCAAGAAGTGAAAAAGATACTCGACGAAACAGTTGGAGTTTTGGTTCTTGATGAGCCTTTGGATCATGTCTATCCTCTGCCTTCGGAAGCAACGGGGCAAGATGAAGTGTTTGTGGGAAGAATACGAAAAGATCGCTCAAGGAAAAACACGCTTCACCTCTGGATAGCGGCCGACCCTCTTCGCAAGGGCTCGGCTCTGAATGCTATTGAAATTGCTGAACGTTTTACACAAGAAAATAAACTTGTTTAAAATATAAAACCCGCGTAATTCTCTTAAGATAATTAAAAAATCTAATGAACGGGGGGATTTTATGATTAGAGTTTATGCTGTTTTGCTTTGCGTTGCGGGTGCAGTATATGGGCAGGTAGATCTCAAATTTTCTTCTGAATTGGGTGAGGAGATGTGTGATCAATCGGATTATGGAGACTACAAATATCTTCATTTTCCTAAATTTTATTGTGCCAATTTTGATTCCAATGAATCAAACAACACAAATATTGAGCGTTGTGGCCCCCTATTAACTTTTGAGTTCACACCGGACGAACTCTTAGACATTAAAAACAATTCCCAAGGTCAAGTATTAACGAGAGACTCAGTTTCTGATCGCGAGTATACATTTGAACTGAAGTATCTCAAAAGTTCAGATGTATGGATTGTCAATTACGAAGGCTTTTCCTATCAAGTAGGTAATAAATGGTGCTCTGATCAATAACGTTAATTCGCTGTATTAAAGGTTCCGGTTCCTGAGCCTCCGGTTTCAAAATTCACGGAAAAGGAGCCCGAAAAAGATGTGACTTGGTTGCCATCAATATTCGCCGAAGTGACTTCAATGAAACCGGAACTTCCCGATATGGCAACGAGTTGAGGTTGAAGGTTACTTGTAATCACCAGTTGGGCCTGAAACGTGTTTTGTGCGCCATCAATGTCATAGGTGCCATCTGTGAGATTTCCACCTGATCCTGCGAGTTGAAATGTCATGGTATTGCCGGCTCCGTCAGAAAAAGTCACTAAAAGAACGTCACCATTAAATGAAGATGTGTAGTCGGTAAACGCAACACGTGCGCGGGCAGAGCTGGCTCCTGTTGTGTCACTGGAAACAACAATGCCTGCATCCAAAAAAGCAAGGGAAGGCTTCTTAGCGCATGAGACGCCTCCAAAAAGAGATAAAATTAAACAGATGCTCAAGATTAAAGTTAACTTTGGTGCTTGCATGTGATTATCATACCTCAAAAAATGATGTTTGTGAGGTTCATGGCTATTTTGTTGTTATGTTTCAGCCGTTCTGGGTGGGCTTATCCCGATCAGGTGGCCACAACGTTTTCGCTCACGAGCGTGGGTCAATCAATGGAACTCCTATCAAATGAGCGTTTTCTTTATGTGCTAAGTTCCTCGGGTCAAAAGCTCATGACCGTGGATGCGTTTTTGGGCAGGGTTGTGCATGAGCTGGATTTAACAGGGTTGCCTCGTGCCATGGCACTCGATAGCGATGGATTAAAACTCTATATTGCAACCGATCAATTTGATCAGCTCACAAAAATTTCCTTGGAAAAACCCTCAGAACCTGTGGTTGAGTCGCAACTTTCAATAGGCACTTTATCAAAGCAATATGACCAAATTTTAATTACAAATGTGAGTGATCAAAAGAAAATAATTTTAATGAGCCAATCTGCGGATCGTATTTATATTTACGACTTGAATGATGCCACACTGGTAGAAATTAACCCCGAGTTTGAGGTTCAATCTATTGCGATAGCTCCATCGAATCGTTGGGGTCTTTTAAGCACCGATGGTCGACTCAAGATATATTCGACCACATCTAATAGCCAGGTTTCAAATACATTGGATTTTGGAGGGTTTACGGCGGCGACAGCTTTTTCTCATCTGGAGGCAAAATCGATTGCTGGTGGAAGTTACGCTTTTTTAACCCGAACCAGTAATCCAGGGGAAATCTGGGTGGCCAATTTATCCAACTCGACTTTTTACTCGTCGGGATCTTTAGAGGCAAGTGTCAATTCAACGGGTTCGCGCGTAATGAGTGTGCTTAGGCCTTTGTCAGAAGCGTCCACTGCTGAATATTTATTTACATTAAATTCAACTGATCAATCATTATCGATCTTTGATGTCTCAAACCCTGGGGGAAGTTTGCCAAGTAGTCTTCAAACGATTGACAATGTGGGAGATATTTCAAAGCATGGCTTTGGTTTGGCGCCAGTTTCTGGGTTTTTATATGCCTTGCTTCTTGGACAACCCAGTATCCAGGTTATTTCGGATCAACCGATCATTCGATTTGAGCAACCTCCCACAGAAGTTTCCGACGAAGGCGAAGCCGTTATTTCTACAGTGTCATCTCAGTCGGGAAACATGAATGTTTTTTTGATGGATTTAGAGGAGTCCGAAATGGTTGAATCCTCAAAAGGGACACTTCTTTCAAGCACTGCTATGCAAGCGGGTGTTTTAAAAGAGATTGTGGTTCCCATGCAACGTTTAATCGAGGGGGCAAATCTTTTAGGTTTTTTCCTCACTCACGGCGACTACGAGGGGCGAAGCGCAATTAAAATCATAAAAGATACAACTCCCAGTGTTCCATCTGAATTTCGTCTTCTTTTTGGAAACGAAAAAATATTTGTTCGATGGAACAGATCTTCAGAAGCTGATCTTGCACACTACAATATCTCATTTGGCCTAGATAGCAGTGCAGAAGGAGGCGTGCCTGGTTTAGTGTCACCGATTCAAGTGCCGCAATCGGCCTCTTCAGAACTGCAGTTTATATTAAATCCTCTGACGAATGATCAAAGGGTGTTTGTCAAAATTCAAGCCGTGGATCAGGGCGGCAAGGAAAGTCCATTTTCAGAAGCTTTGTCGGAGATTCCCGAGCAAACCATTGGTATTTTGGGACTTTCTCTTGAAAAAGGTGGTTGCCGTGGATCAAAGAGCTCGATGCTTCTCATAGGCCTCGTATTTTTTTGGTTTCTAATCGTTCAGCGACAGGCGCACCAAAAGTTTTTAGTTGTATGCCTATGTGCTTTGTCGGCTTGGTCTTTTGAAGACCATCGTCATGCCAAGTATACGATTCAAGGGGGTGCAGGTTGGTGGATTCCAAAAGACCCAAATCTTAAACGATTTTTAGGCTCTCAAGGAAACGAGGTATATGCTGTTCATATAGGTTTTGGATTAAATGATCATTTTGATCTCATCACAAAAGTTGAGTTTTTAAATGAGACGTCCGCTTTATTGGGAATTAACTCAGGACGATCCAGCGGAGAGACGCAGACGCTTCTGATGGCAGGATTGTGCTCTGGTGTAAGATATCGTTTTTTTTCGTCGTTTGATATTTCTCCTTATGTAAGTGTGGGTCAGGCAGTTCGGTATTTTTCTGTTGACGATCCCTCCAGTGATGCTCGGGGCATGAAGCATAGCACTGTGATGGGGAGCGGTATTCGCTTTCTGTTGGATAAGGTTCTCTTAAGTCAAGATCCTAAAGATATGCTGGGCATTTATCATGTTTTCATCGATTTATCTGCCACGTATAACTATCAGTGGTCAAAGGGGCTCGATTTTGGTGGGTGGTTATTTTCGCCCACGTTGGGTTTGGAGTTTTAGTGCCCCAGAGAACAGTGCGCATTGATCTCGCCTATGATGGAACGAACTATTTTGGTTGGCAACGCCAAAATCATCAGATCACGGTGCAAGAAAAAATTGAGAAGGCGATATCAAAGATCGCCGGTGAAAAAATTACAGTCGTTGCAGCGAGTCGAACGGACTCAGGCGTTCACGCAAGGCAACAAGTGGCCTCGTTTTCGCTCGAGCAATCGAACATTCCAACGCACGCCTTTGTTTCAGGAGCTAATAGTCTATTGCCTTTGGATATACGCGTTTTTGCGTCCAAAGAAGTCTCTCTCAAATTTCATGCGAATCGAGATGCTTCTCATAAAGTTTATCGGTACTTTGTATGGAATCACCCAAAGGAAAATGTTTTCCTTCGACACTACGCCTGGATGATTCGAAAACCATTGGAATGGTCAGAGATGCGGTATGCAGCCAATCAAATGCTTGGAAAACATGATTTTTCAAGTTTTCGAACGGGTGAGCCGTCAACGCGCACAAGTATTCGCAAGATCGACCGCATTCGTTTTTTCAAAGTCATGCCACATCTTTATTGTCTGGAGTTTCAGGGAAATGGCTTTTTAAGGCATATGGTCAGAAATCTGGTAGGTCTTCTGGTTGACATAGGTCTTGAAAAACGAAACGCAAGCGCCGTAAAATCCATACTTAAAGCAAAAAGACGAACAGCCAGCGGAACCTCCGCGCCAAGCCAAGGCCTGGTGCTCTGGCGAGTGTCCTACTTATAAGATGCTATAGTATTTTAAGTTTTAGTTGATACTGCTTAAATTTTGGAAGATTGACGTATGGCGACTTGGAGCGTAGCGACG
>JAGRAY010000068.1 GCA_020434375.1 Bdellovibrionales bacterium
CAAATAGTCTTATGGAAAGTGTGACGGGCCTTAGAAAATTACTGATAAGTTCGATCGTCCCAAATAAGAGTTGAAAAGCAACAAGGGGAATCATAATTAAAATCCAAAGACCTACGTTCTTGACCCCTGACAACGAAATAGGAGCGATAAAGTGCTTAAAGTAAGCTGGCCCATGAGCCTGGAATCCAAAAAAATTATAGGTAATAAATACAATGGTAGCCACTGCGGCGCCGGTCGCCCAATTTTCAGTCGGTGGCAAAAACCCCGGGATAAGACCCAGTAAATTTGAAAAAAGCATAAAAAAGAAAATGGTCCCAACAAACGGTAAATACTTGCGACTATCATGGCCAATAATGTCCTCGGATAGTTGCGCTAGCATCTCAACCAGCATTTCGAAAATATTGCGAATTCCAAAAGAAGGCGAGGGAATGAGATTTTTCTTTGCTTGGCGCATTCTTGGATAAACCAAAAACACGCCAATAATCAAAAGCATCACGACAAAAGTCGCGCTGATCAAATGTAAATTGTCATGATCCACGCCTGGAAGATAGGTCTGAAAAAAAGTAAACGGATGATGTTTCACGTGCAAACCTCGGAATTCGTGTCAACTGTCAAAGAAATGTAAAGTCCAAACCCTATGACCACAAAAACGGCGGCAAGACCGAAAAACAGAGGATCGAGGTGCCACTGAACAATCATTAGATAGGAAATCAAGAGCAATGATAAAGTTTTGACTACTAAAATAATAGCTGACTTCAGAATCGACATGCCTTGACCGGGTAAAAAGATCTTAAACGTCGCACGAAACATAACCCATAAGTTAACAGCCATGAGGTTTCCTCCAGCTAATAGTGCCAGGGCCTGATCCATAGAATGCAATGACCACAGCCCCACGAATACAATCGAGAGAGCCGTGTGAATCAAAAGTGCGTTATTTACGCGATAAGTGAGTTTACTCATAAAGTTACGCCAGACGCGGTTTTTACAACAAAATAAGCGAGAGTCAAGAACTCAGTCATGTTCGTTTCACCTGATTGAAAAGTGCGCCACAATTAGGCAGTAGGTGATTTTTGACACTTACAAAAGTTACACTTTATTCGGCAAAAATGTTGAGTGCCTGAAATATCTAATAATAACAACATATTAAATTACAAGAATTTGGCACGAAATGTGTAATATATAACGGTTAATGAATAGGAAATGTTTTGGAATCACGGTTTTAGTTTTTGGTTTAATGGGTTGCGGATCTGATAGCGGTGAGCGAGGTGTTGCCATTAATCCCAATGTACAACTTGTAGCACCAGCTTCGGTGTCGGGTCATGCTCGAGTGAGCCAGTCGAGAATAGTCCTTCAGTGGGAGCAAAATGCGACAAATGAGATCAACGTGTCTATTGTTGTGCAACGAAGACTATCAAGCGAATCTGATTTTACAGATCTGGCCGTTTTAGCCGAAGATGTGAACTCTTACGACGATCAAAACAATTTGGTGGCCAACGCTGTCTATGTTTACCGAATAAAAGTCATCGGAGACGCGATCAATGCTCATCCTGCATACTCCAATGAAGTCACGGTAACGTACAGTAATACGGGCACGGGCGACGGCGACAATACGACTTGATATTTAAAGATAAGAAACCCTAATTATTGAAGTTCTCGAATGACGGTTCCGTCAACGATAAAAGGAGTGAGCTTGTGTTGCGCTTCTCGATTCGAAAGTATCGAGATTCTTCCTATAGTAGCCTCAAAATTTTTAATATTCAAAAGCGCTTTTTGAAACGCACTGCGAGATCTTGGTCTAGCATTAGAAATAACATAGGAAATAATTAAAGCCGTATCATAGGCCTGTGCCTCCAGAGAACTTGGTTCAGATTGAAATGCTTGCTGATAACGCTGCAAAAATGCCACTGCCGTTGGGTTGTTTTTAGATTTAAACCCACCATCCAAAAACATTGCGCCCTGAATGCTCGATTCATTTTTCCCTCTGAAAATATCTTGAGAATTCCAAAGATTAGGCCCCAACAACTGAATACCCTTAACATCATAGTACGCAAGGGTGGGTATGATCTCACCGGCTTTTTTTGCGCCATCAGGAATAAAAATGGCTTCAAAATCGAGAACAGGAGAATATCTTTCATTCGTATGACACGGCTTTATCTGTGGGTTAGATGCCATGTTCTTTGCACGATCTCTTGCATCTTCCAAAGAACATACTTCAGACTGATTCTCCTCGGGAACTCTGCTCTTTCCTTTGAGACCCAAAAGCATCTTAATGGATGCAGCAATATTATTTTTTTGTGGATCATATGATCCAATCCTACGAACTTCACCTCCTCTAGACACAAACTCTTTCCAGAACATTTCCATAAACTCGGTGCCATAAGCATTTTGGGGATATAGAATGGCTGCGCGTCGAACATGAAGAACTTCATAAGCAAGATAACCTAACCCCACAGATTGCTCAGATTTGGTTAGACTGTTTCTAAAAACATTATCACCCAAACTAGTGATCCCTTCCGCTGCACTCCAAACAATAATAGGAACCCGATAGGGAAGTGCTGCATTTGCAGCAGCTTGGCTGGTTTTAGATGAAAGCGGACCAATAATCGCGATCACTTTGTTTTCTCGAATCAACCTGTGAACCGCCTGCTCTGTCACCTGTTGACTGTCTCCAACATTCTCAACAAATATTTTTATATTCTGAAGAGGTGCCAAAGATAATCCTCTTTGAATTTGCTCAGCGTAAGCTTTGTAAGGGCCTTCTAGCGGCAACAATACACCAATGGCCAATGGGTCGACCTCGAAGTCACTATTCAAGATTTCATAAAGTTGTCTGGCCTCGTTATAATAATCTTGGTTGGGAAACCGTTCGATATAATAAGACGTCCATCGTTTTGCGCCATTCGTGTCTCCCGACTGAAAATAGAGCTTCGCAAGTTTAAAACTGGCCACTGCTTCTGGAAACTTATCAACTCGTGATCGAACAATTTGTTCTAGTGCTTTCGGGTCTTGTAAAAAATCTAGCTGGCGCACAACCTTTTCACCAGCGTCTTTCTGCTGATGGGTTCCTTGCTTTTGATCATAAAGCGCGATTAACCAACGAAGTTTTTCAGCTGGTAAATTAGCCTTGTCAAAGCTGTCGGAAGCAATCGATTCTAGGTTAAACTTTCGACTTTGATCTGGTATCTCCGCAATAGGAATGCTGGCTAGAATCTCTGCAGCCGATCGAAAGTCTTTTTGTGCATAGTACAAAATACCCAACTGATATTTTGCGATATGAATGATATCTCCTGTGGGATAATTTCCTACGAGTTTTTCCAAGGTTTTTAAAGCTTCTCTTTGTTGATTTTGTTTTTGATAAATTTGGGCCATTCGAAAAAGAGAATTATCTGCGTAGTTGGTTGCCGAAAACTGGTTAGCGATATCTTGATACAGTGGGAATGCTTGATTAAGTCTGTTCTTCACAAATAACGATTCTGCTTTTTCGTAGTCATACTTTGCGGCTTGCTCTACAGGCATTTCAACCCCGCCGCGCAAAATCGTCGTCGGAGGTTTAGCGCACGCAAAAACAACGAACACCAAAAATGCTAAAATATTATACGGTTTGGTTGGTTCCACTATAAATCATTTCTGCAATTTTATGGGATACCTCGTTTAAGAGTTCTAGAGATCCTCTGACTTCTTCAATATCGGCACTGTCCATCGCTGCTTCTGCTTTTTCCAGTGATGCTTCAAGTTCCTGCTTTTCTTCTTCAGAGATTTTTGCTGCCAGGAATTGAAAAGATTTTTTAGCCGAATAAAGTAAACCTTCTAATTCGTTTTTAGCTTCAACGAGCAGTTTATTTTCTTCATCGACTTTGGCGTTGTCTTGGGCTTCATTTATGATCCGCTCGATCTCTTGTTCAGAAAGACCACTTGCAGGATTTACTCTAACAGCTTGCTCTCTACTAGTAGCTAAATCTTTTGCTCCTACGGAAACAATACCATTTGTATCTATTTCAAAAGTTACCTCAATTTGAGGTATACCTCGAGGTGCGGGAGGAATGCCTATAAGGTCAAAGACAGCCAACGATTTGTTGTCTTGCGAAAGTTCTCGTTCACCTTGAAGCACGTGTATTCTTACTGAATTCTGGTTGTCAAGCGTTGTTGAAAAAACCTGGCTTTTCTTTGTTGGAATCGTAGTGTTCTTTTCAATAATTTTCGTAAACACGCCCCCTTGGGTTTCAACACCTAGAGAAAGAGGTGTGACATCCAAAAGTAAAACATTGTCAAACTCACCTCTTAAAATGGCACCTTGAATTGCAGCACCAATTGCAACAACTTCATCAGGGTTAATATTTGCGGCGGGTTCCTTGCCAAATATTTCTTTTGCTTTCTCTGCAACTTTTGGCATGCGAGTCATACCTCCAACCAAAACGATTTCGTCAATTTGTGTGGATGATAATCCCGCATCTTTCAGTGCCGTTTCGCAAGGACCATTCAGTCTTTCAATTAAATCTTTTACGAGATTCTCGAACTGAGTTCTTTCAAGCGTAAGATTGAGATGCTTGGGACCACTGGCATCTGCAAAGATAAAAGGCAAGTTGATGTCCGTGGAATCTGAGGAACTTAGTTCATGCTTTGCCTTCTCTGCCGCCTCTTTAAGACGCTGAAGGGCCATTCGGTCAGATTTTAGATCAATTGAATTTAATTTTTGAAATTCTTCGATCATCCAATCGACAATACGGTTATCAAAATCTTCGCCTCCCAAAAAAGTGTCTCCGCAAGTCGCTTTGACTTGAAATACGTCGTCTGCAATTTCCAAAATAGAAACATCGAACGTTCCTCCTCCCAAGTCAAACACAGCGATAAGACCATTTTTTTTCTTGTCTAGCCCATAGGCTAGCGCAGCTGCTGTTGGTTCATTAATAATTCGCTCAACATTAAGACCAGCAATCTTTCCGGCATCTTTGGTAGCCTGCCTTTGACTGTCATCGAAATAAGCTGGAACGGTAATAATGGCATCGGTGACTTCTTCTCCCAAGTATTCTTCCGCAACTTCTTTCATATACTGCAAAACGCTTCCTGAAATTTCTGGAGGGCTTAGTGTCTTATCGCCATATTGTATCCACGCATCGTTATTTGTTGATGGAATGATTCTAAATGGAGAAACCTCCACAGATTTTTGAACCTCGGGGCTTTCAAATTTTCTACCAATAAGACGTTTGATCGCAAAAAATGTATTCTCCGGATTCGTTACCGACTGACGTCTTGCCGCCTGGCCAATCAATTGTTCATTTTTTGAAGTAAATGCAACCACCGAAGGGGTTGTTCGGGAACCTTCTGAATTAGGAATCACAACAGCTTCACCTTGCTCCATAACTGCAACACATGAATTCATAGTTCCCAGGTCTATGCCAATTAGTTTTCCCATCGATCAATCTACCTCTTTCGTTGAAATTTCATTTTCATTGGTTTCGGTGTTTGAATCAGAAGGTTCTTCAACTTCTTTCGATACCGTGACAACAGCGGGCCGAATCAGCCGATCATGCAGAAAGTAAGCCTTTTGATGTTCTTCCAAGACTGTATTGGGCTTTTGTTCATCAGTTGCGACCTGAGAAACAGCTTCGTGAATCGTCGGATCAAAAACTTTATTTTTTGCAGCTTTCGTCGATAAACCAAATTGCTCTAAAGTGGTTCTAAGTTGCGAAAGAATCATTTCGACGCCTTGACGAATTGAATCAACATCCGATGCTTTTTTTGCATGCTCTACGGCACGCTCAAAATTATCAATAACGGGCAATATCTCTCGAAGAAGTGTTTCATTGCCAAACCGAACCAACTCTGACTTTTCCTTCTGTGTACGCTTCCTGAAATTATCAAAATCTGCTGCCAACCGAATAAATTGATCATGCCAATTTTCTTCGGAATCTTTTTTTTCTTCAGAAGACTCTGGATCATTCTTTTTTCTACGACGTTCCTCAACAGATTCCATCGCTTCGTCGATCAATGTAGGATCAATTTCTATTTCATGTTTTTTTTCATTCATAATTTGGACTCTTGCAAAACGTTAGTAACTAGGTTTGATGTGTATTCTACTAAAGGTACGACCCTTGCGTAATCCACCCTCGTTGGCGCAATAACACCCAAAATACCTCTATTTCCTTCGGCATCGTTATAGGGTGCCGTGATCATGGTTAGGCCATTGATCTCTGGAGCATTGAATTCTTCCCCTATAAGGATTTTCACCCCAGGGCTTCTAAGGCAGTCTTCCAAAATAGCTGCCAATACCGTTTTTTCCTCTAAAATTTTCAAAATATTCTGCATTTTTTCAAAGTTGAGAAAATCGGGCCCCATAAAAAGTTTACTTTGTCCCTCAATATGTAAATTGACTGATGATTGCTCAAATGTTTTTTGACTCATCGTCAGAGCTGCATGCAGTAATTGATCATATTTCGCGTGTTCATCCTGAATATCTTCAAGAATTTTGCGTTTTGCCTGACCGATCGTAAGACCCTTTAAGTACTCGTTGAGATAATTATGCATTTGATCCAGTTCAGATTGTTTGAGATTTTTTGTGAGCTTCAAGATTTTGTTTTCGACCAAGCCTGAAGATGACACCAAAATAGCCAACACCAAATGCCCTTTAAGCTTACAAAATCGAATATGCTCGATATGTCGCTCTTCAGTTTTCGGATAAGCCGCAATACTCGCATTTTTGACGACATCAGAAAGCACGCGACTGCTGTCTCTTGGCAAATCAGTAAGATCTTTTAGACGATCATTTAATTTTGATCTTAGACCTTCACGATCTTTAAGAGACGGCATTTTTGGATTCATGAGCTGATCAACATAAATACGATAGGCGGTATCGGTAGGTGTTCTTCCAGACGACGAATGAGCTCTCTTTAAAAAGCCTCGTTCTTCAAGTTCGGCCATCACCGAACGCACGGTGGCTGGACTCAAATTTATATTCTTTTTGCTGGCGATTTGCTGGGATCCAATCGGCTCTGCTGAGACGATATAATCATTAATCACCGCATAAAGAATTCGCTTTTTTCGATCTGCTAATTCCGTTGACACGCTACTAGTATAAGTGCCCAATCTAAAAAGAAAAGTCTAGGGTTGTCTTTAAATGAATTAAACGAACGCCTCAAACAAAGAATCTGAAAACAGCTGGCCTTTGGCCGTAAGTATTAGATTTTCTTGTTGTTTTTCGATGAAACCCTCATTTTTGAATCTCTCAAGCATTTCCACTAAATCTTTTGGAATCTCACATTCGAGATCATTGGCAAGAGACGCCAAATGAACGCCTTTGGAAGTTCGAAGGCACAACATCGTGCGCTCACGCAAGTGCTTTTCGGGGGAAAGAAGCTCGTCTTGAATCACATGAGACAATTGGTGTATCTTTTGAACATAGGTTTGAAGACTCTTTGGTTTCCAAAACCTACGAATAGTGCTCTGGGTTCTTTGCAATGAGTGTGCTGCTACACCAATACCCCAATAATTTTGGCCGTTCCAATAAGCTGAATTATGCAAAGATTCATAGCCTACCTTGGCGTAGTTTGAGATCTCATAGTGTTTAAATCCATGCTGCGCTAGCGTCTTTCTAGCCTCAAGAAACATATCTGCTTGAATTTCGTCCGAAGGAGGCACCCATTTGCCCTGGTTAATATCCACCCAATATCTGGTTTTGGATTCAATGGTTAAATTATAACAAGAGAGATGCTCCGCATTCCATGGCAGAATAGCTTGGAGTGTTTCTTTCCAGGCATCACGTGTCTGATTTCTTAAACCAAACATGAGATCCACGCTCAAACACTTGAATGCTGTTTTTTTTAAAATCTGCCAAGCCAGATGGTTGTTCTCTGCCGTACCCTTGCGTCCCAGTTGTTTTAGATCGTCATCCGAAAGAGCCTGAACGCCCAAGCTAACACGATTGATTCCCAGATCTTTCCACCTGCCGGCTTTTTCTTGCGTCACGTCTTCAGGATTTGCTTCGATAGTCATTTCAAGATGTGGATCCCATTCAAACTCATCTCGCAGCGCGCGCAAGATAGACTCCAGATCTTTTGTAGAAGTCAGACTGGGCGTACCTCCACCGAAATAGATCGACGTCATTCGCAAAGGCTTCGACCACCCAAAAGCTCGATAGTTCTTAATCTCAGAAATTAAAGCACTGGTGTATGCTTTCGCTTCTTCTGCGTGGCGGTTTGGTCGAGTATAGAAATCACAAAAAGGACACTTCACTGCACAAAAGGGCAAGTGAATGTATACCGCAATAAATTTCTCCGGACTTACGTCCGGCGTATTTACTTTTGCAGCTTCGCTGGCCGAAGGAGCTCCTCCCTGGCTTACGCCCGGGGTACTTTTGGAGAAATTTCCAACCACGAAGCGGTTTGAGGGGGTGGCTCCATCGGCTTTGCCTGCCCTTATAATAGATTCAAAGTTCATGCTGTAATAAGCTCTCCCAAATGGGGAGGATGTCTTTTCGAATATAGAGTGCCAAATCGGTATGTCCCATAGGACTATACGGTTCATGTAAAAAATAGTAACGCACAAAATTTATAAGCGAACCTTTCAAAGGATCAGGAACCCACCAAGCTCTCAATGGTAGGCGCCTCACACTATAATCATTTTTAAGAAAGGGTTTTGCTTCGGCTTGTTTTTCCCAGTTGTCGACAAAAAAATGGGGCGGGTCTTGAGCAT
>JAGRAY010000069.1 GCA_020434375.1 Bdellovibrionales bacterium
ACTTGGAGCGTAGCGACGGAGCCAGTAGGCAACTTCCAAAATTTACTTTGGTGTTTCAACTTATGTTTAATTTACTAAACCCTCTTTCGGGAACACAACACTCAACCGTTTTTATGGGTTTGAATAAGTGACATAAACTCTGACCGGGTCGAGTAATTTTCTTTGAACTCGCCCAACATGCAACTCGATATCATCATGGCGTTTTGCTTTTCAACGCCTCGCATTTGCATACAAAGGTGTTGAGCCTGAATCACCACAGCAACGCCTCTTGGGTTGAGTGTCTCTTCTAAAACGCCCGCAATTTCATGGGTCATTCGTTCTTGAACTTGCAGGCGCCTAGCATAGATATCAACAAGGCGTGCGATCTTTGATAAACCAATGATTTTTCCATTCGGAATATATCCCAAGCTGCAATTTCCAAAAAATGGCAAAAGATGATGCTCGCACATGCTAAAAAATCCGATATCACGAACAATCACCATATCTTCTTGCTCATGTTCGAAAAGAGCATTATTTATCACTTCTTTGGGATCTTGCTGATAACCCCTAGTCAAAAACTTAAGCGACTTAGCCACTCTAAAAGGCGTTTTTAAAAGGCCCTCTCGATTTGGGTCTTCACCTAAGTCTTTTAGTATTTCGGTAATCTTTGATTCAATCATTTTAAAACTCCCTGCTTATATATTGTTATCGTAATGTCATCTATCGAAAGTTATGAACCTTACAACCCAAACTGATAGTTCACACTGACATCTCGACAATCATTCTTTGAATACGATCGGCAAATCGATATCGATGACCTCCGTGCTTTCCTGGATATTCTTTTAAATCATATTTAATGTCATGTGCCTTAAGTTTGTTTGATAGTTGTCGATGTCCCAGATGAAGTGCGTATTCATCTTGTAATCCCGACTCCAGACAAAGCCATTTAAGCTTTTTCATTTCGAGTGCGTAGCGGTCCACCATATGAACAGGATCCCATGCTAAAAACTGCTGCCACAGTTGTGGAACAAGCTCTCCCGTGCCAAGATCAAAAAACAAATCTGCCATGAATGTGGATTTTTTAGGATTGGGTAAAAAACAGGTACAAACACAGAGCGTCATCATCGTCATGGTATCGGCATATTTTAAAAGTCCCATTGGATTTGGGCTCGAGAGATATCTTTCAACAAACTCTTCCACGCTTTTGTGCTTTGAAAGCGTTTCAACCATCAAAGGAATAAGCTGTACATAAAGATAAGTATAAAAGCTGTCGCCGGATGAACTCAAACAATAGTCAAAGATGCCGGGCCTTAACATGCATGTTGCTAGCGCTCCAAAGCCACCACTGGAATGCCCCATGAGACCTCTATATTCAGATGAACGCTTTGTTCGAAACTGATGATCAATGAATGGAACCAGTTCGTCACATAAAACATCCATATAGGGACCATTGACACTCGAATTCACATACTGACTGCCACCGTATTTGGTTGAAAGATCTGGAAATACCGCAAGAAATGGTTTCACCCTCTTTCCAAGAATCATTTCATCAAATAAGAGTGGTAAAGACTTCGAAAACACATTGCTTTCTTGAAGGTATGATGGCCCAGAGGATCCCCACCCCGAAAGCAAAAAAACCACTGGATACGTTAAACTACCTTGGTCATCATATCCAGGTGGCACATAAACCGGGAGCATTCTTTGACTTGGGTCTCCTAACAAATTCTTTTTGAGGAGCTGGCTATCAAACGAAAGTATGTCTATTCTTGGGTCAGACATACTGAAATTAGACCAGCATTTCTCCGAGATCTCGAAGGCGTTCAAAAGTGTAAATGCCAGTGTTGTGTCCATCTGACCAAGATATTTGAACACCGTAGCGTCCGACTTGCCTAAATCCTAAGGGGTGAACATCAGGGGAGATTTCATCTTCTTTGATTTTTCTCTCCCCTGAGTTCTCATCGACACACATTGCACACTCACAATAGTAACGAAGCCTACGAGGGTCAATTCGTGACTGAATTTGGTCGGGCCACTCAGCGGTGACGTAGCCATTTTCAAAGTCTATTTTTGTTGGAATCTGTTGATTGCGTTTTGTGAGGACTTCCACTTTTTGCACCTGCTCGACTAGGTTTTTTGCAATATTCTGATACGCTATCTTGCTGACTTGCTCGTCTGATGCTTCCAGAATCATAGGTTTACCTTCGTCGCCTGCATATGCCAGCTTCGGATCCAATGGGATTTCACCTAAGAATGGAAAACCCCATTGCTCCGAAGTTTTTTTGCCTCCACCTTTTTTAAAAATATCTGTGATTTCATTGCAATGAGGACAGACAAAGCCACTCATATTCTCAATAATCCCCAAAATAGGCACGTTTACCTCATCAAACATTCGAATACCTCGCATCGTTACCGACACAGCGACTTCTTGCGGTGTGGTTACAATAACGGCACCCGTGAGAGGAGCACCTTGAGTTAATGTCAACTGAACATCGCCCGTGCCTGGTGGCAAGTCTATCAATAAAAAATCAAGTTCACCCCATTCTACCTGCATAAGAAAATGTTGAATCAGCTTTGTGGCCATGGGTCCTCTCCAAATCACGGGAGAGTCGTCGTTGGTTAATAGTGCCATCGACATATAGAAAATCCCATATTTTTCAATGGGCATCAGTTTTCCATTTTTTTCCTGTGGGGGATTTGTCCCTCCCAGCATTTTGGGGACCGAAGGACCATAGACATCCGCATCCATGAGCCCCACTTTGTAACCGAGCTTGGTAAGGCTGATCGCCAAATTGACGGAAACCGTCGATTTTCCTACGCCCCCTTTGCCGCTCGATACAGCGACAATGTATTTAATTCTAGACAAATTTTCAGCCCCAAAAGAAGGTTGCTTCTTGGGTTGAAGCGTCGTTTGATTATGAATATTAGGTAGTTCTTTCATCTTATTGACAATTCATACTGTTTTAGTAATATTTAATCAAGAAAATGTGTGAACGAAAAACGAAGATTTACGAATGTTAAGAATTACTAAAGAAACCGATTATGGGATTCTCGTCCTCACGCTTTTCGCGAAATATGGGCGCGATCACGTCTTAACCACGAAGCAGGTATCTCAGCAATCGGGAATCGCCTACAGAATGGTATGCAAACTTTTAAATCTTTTGACGCGAAAAGGCTTATTGGCGTCTTATCGGGGAATTCGAGGTGGATACTACCTTCTAAAGCAACCCAGTGAAATTACTTTGGAAGAAGCTATCGAAGCCATCGAGGGCCCAATTCAACTTACACAATGCACAAAAAAAGAGTACTGTGACTGTATGGCCCTTGAAAAATGTATTGTCCAAGACCACTGGGCTTATATCAACAAAGTTTTCAGAGAGGCATTGCAAGGAGTTACGCTTTCATCGCTAGCCAACCCGCTAGACGAAAGTCGATTTCCTTTTGCTTTAAATGTAAAAACGATACAAGCTATGGGAGGTAATTAGCAGTGACAATTCAATTGACAGAAAATGCCGTAAAAAAAGTGAAGAATTTTCAAACCACCTCGCCGGAAAATGCTTCAAAGGTGTTTCGAGTATATGTTGAAGGAGGTGGTTGTTCGGGTTTTCAATATGGGTTTTCTTTCGACGAAGCCCGAGAAAATGATCATATCATGAATTTTAATGATGTTAAGGTGGTTGTAGATCCTTTCAGTGCCCCTTATATCCAATCGTCTACCATCGATTACATCGAGAGCCTCATGAATTCCGGTTTTGTGGTAACGAATCCTAATTCCAAATCGACGTGTGGATGCGGTTTATCATTTAATGTTTAACTTTTATGTATGATGGAGCAATTATGACAGCAAGAGAAAAAATAGAAGACAAAATAAAAAACAACAAAATTGTTGTTTTCATGAAGGGTACCCCAGACATGCCACAATGTGGATTTTCAGCCGCAACAGTTCGATGCTTTCAAGAACTTAGTGTGCCGTTTGAATCCTTCGACGTTCTGAGTGATCCCGAGGTTCGAGAAGAAGTAAAACGTTTTTCCAATTGGCCAACCATTCCTCAAGTTTATATTGGCGGTGAGTTTGTTGGCGGTTGCGACATTGTAAGAGAAATGTACGCCAGTGGCGACTTAGCCAAAAAAGTCGAAAGCGTATCAAACTAGCAAACGACCCCGCAAAAACTGCATAGCCCTTGCTCAGTTAAGAGCATAAATCTCTGAAATATCAAAGGTTTCAGAGGGTAAATTTTGGCCTCTGAATTGCTTTTCAAAGAGTATCTATGAATACTTGTTCAAGATGGCCACAGCTAGATTTTCTAATTATTTTTTTATTAACGGCTTGTGCTCAGGAGATTGGCTCACCTTCAATGACGCCCAATTTGGGGCAAGAGCAAAATATACCTACACCGACAACTCCAGCTCCTATGCCTCCGACAGGCAGCGCTCCATTTTTTGCGAATGTAGCTAACGAAACAACCTCACTAGACCTTCATGATTCAAGCAATTTTTACATTACGATTACCGCAGCTAATAGTCTTGCTGGTGAACTCTCGGTCGACCTTACCTTCGACGATTCGAATTTGGTTAGCAACTTTCAGTATCAAGGGTCTATCAATTTAAACATTTCGCCTAGTCGAGTAGTCATCAACGCTGGTGAATCCAAAACAGTTTTAGCCACGGTCACAACGGGTTTCGATGCACCTTCATTTGAATCTACGTTAATTGGAGGCCTGGGGAAAATTCAGATGATCGCTCTGGATCCTCAATCAGGTTTTTCTCAAACGGTGACCAAGCCTCTTGAAGTCATGGCCAACTTAAATGCGACATTGCTTACGATCAACCCTCATACATGGGATATTCCTCAAACTATCAATGTCAGAAAACATCTAAACGGGACACAGCTCATATTGAAAAATCAAGCCGATCAATCTCTCGTGTTCCACGTAACCTCTCCGTTCCATGGAAATGTTAACGACCCAATCATGCCTGGTGGCGTATACTCTTTTGTTGTTCCTCAAAGTATGAATCAGATCATCTTCTATGATCATGGAAGACAATCCAGCTCAATGGCTAATCGAATCAATTTTCTTTAATTGTGGGCATGGGATATTTTTCTACTTCGATAATTTCTCCTGTTTCAAGTTGCATACATCGCTCTTTCCAGGGTTCTGCCAAGTCTGGTTGAATACATAAAAAAGGATCCTTATGAATGATCCTGTACTCACCATCCTGATATTCTGCTCGGTCGATCCGTTTTGAGCAAGTAGATACCCAAAACACAAGAATCAAAGCATGAGCAAGCCAATGCATGGCTCATCTGAAACCGTCCTGAAAAAAAAGACAAGATTTTTTGTGTTTTTTGTTGAATTTCGGGTTAAGTACTAAGCCATGTCGGCTTCAATGCACGAAAAACGAAAAAATCAAAGAATTCCGATTGCGATGACAGTTCAATCAGTTGAAATTGAGCCCATCGGTTTTGGGTATGCCTTTAATATTTCAAGGCAGGGTCTCGGCGTGGATGCGTTAGCCATGGTCAAAGAAAAGAAGGTTCCAGAAAAAGGAGCTGATTTAAAATTAAAATTTAAGATTCCTAAAAGTGAGCACTACATCTCTGCTCTTGCGACGGTTGTATACATTGATTTTGAAGACCAGGGACATCCAAAAATAGGTTTCGAATTTAAAGACATCTCCAACGAAAGTCTCGATGCAATCGAAGCCTACATCAAACAATTCCCCAGAACTTAGATTACAAATCGATGATTATAAACAAAGTCCACGACTTCACCCCCATCACGCAATGTTCCCTATGCCTTCTCACATGCAAAGAGCAAAATTCCGAATAGGCAAAACGAGGCCGGGGCTTCCGGGGCCACGTCACCAATTGTATGACCAATCGATATATGGCCCCGATCCCCTAAACTCAACCTCCACAAGGCGAAGCCGCTGAGGGGGAGGCTCCATGGGCTTTGCCCATGGAGGGGGCGACGCGAGCCCCTATGATTGAGTTGTTATTTTCTATAGTTGCCTTAAAATGGATGAGTGAATCTTGGAACACTGACGATTGAGAACGGCGAAAGCGCGGGATCTGTGATTCGTATTGATCACTCCCCGTTTTCGCTTGGACGTCTTGACAGTAATCATTTAGTCATCGTCGACGAGAAAGCATCGAGATATCATGCTACGATCGAGAATCGCCTTGGCACCTTAGTCATAAAAGATTTAAATAGCCGAAATGGTTTGATCGTAAACAACAATCAAATAACAGAACACATCCTAAAGGCTGGAGATGAAATTCTTATTGGTTCTACTAAAATTATTTTTCACGATGTAAGGCAAATTCACGAGGACACTGATTTTGACGTCACCACAAAAGCCTATGATCTAAACACAGATTTAACGATTGGCATTCACCCTCTGCTTAAACTTCTCAGAGCAAAACTTAACGTTGAAACAATCGGTTCACAAATCATTAACCACCTTTGGTCCAGATATGCCACGGATACCTGCTTTTTAGTGTGGAAAGGCTTAAATCCTGTTTCAATTTCAAAGACTCTAAAAGATGCTTCACCTAAAGTCGGTACCATAGAAATTCCAAAGTCATTTGAAGATCATTGCTTTGACCCCGAACCCACTTTCATTGAAGACGACGGGCATTTTTTGTTTTCTTCACTAATGAATGATTCTTACGAACACTTGGGTTGGATCGGATTGAAACGTGATACCTCCAAACCTTCTTTTAATCATAAAGACAAAGTAGACTTATTTGCAATACGTCTTATTACAGAAACAGCTCTCGAGCGATGCGCTCACGTTCAAACTATTACGACAAATGAAAAAAAACTTTCTCTGGTCGAAAAATACGTATCTCCCGATATTTTAACAAATATTTTTGACAAAGATGCTCGTATTGAAAATGATCCTCTCGACGTCGAGGAACGGGAAGTGTCAATTCTTTTCACGGATATTCAGGGTTTCACATCTCTTTCTGAAAAACTCCCACCAAAGGAGATTGCAAATCTTCTCAACGAATATTTTCAACGCATGGTTGATGTGATCTCTAGCCATCATGGTGAAATCAATAAATTCATAGGTGATGCCATCATGGCACTTTTTGGTGCACCAAAATCCTACGGAAACGACGCAGCCTTAGCTGTTCACGCGGCACTAGACATGATTGCTGCGCTCGAGCGTTTTTGGAAAGATATTTCAGAACACAAGCGCTTTAATATGCGTATAGGCATAAACACTGGAAATGTTGTGGTAGGAAATATCGGGTCGCTGAAAAAAATGGAATATACAGTTTTGGGCGACGTCGTAAATATTGCTTCAAGGCTTGAATCAAATGCACCAACCAACGGTATTCTTATCGGCAAAAGAACAGCCGAGCTTGTTCAATCAGAATTTGACCTGGAACACATCCCAAACCTAAAAGTTAAAGGCAAGTCCAAAGAAATCGACGTGTTTCGAGTCATCTCACGTCGTTAATTGATGGGACATGGTCGGGTGTGCCAGGAGACCACCATCCAATTGTGGGACACCCGTGCATGTCCCACGTCCCACGGCTTCATAACATTTATTGAGTTAGCTCGACCCACAAAGATCTGGCACTGTCGGGTCGTTTCGTTTTGTCTTTCTCAAGACACCTCATGATAGCACTTGAAAAGGATTTTGGAACATCCGTCACAACCTCTACCAAAGGTTTCGGCTCAGTGTGAAGATGAGCATACATAATATCACCTTCGGTGAAGGGTGGTTTTCCAGCTAACATTTCATAGAACACAACACCAAGCGCATAAATATCACAACGATGATCAATATCTTTACCCAAAACTTGTTCAGGCGACATATACAAAGGTGTGCCTCTTAACATGGTCTTGTCAATGGCCAAATCCTGTAATATTTTTGCAAGGCCAAAGTCCATCAATTTAACCGATCGATTGGGCATCAATATAATATTTGACGGTTTAATATCGCGGTGAATAATTCTTTGCTCATGCGCATAAAAAACCGCCGAACATAGCGCTTTTGCAATATGAAGAAAATTATTACCAGTAATTCGATGATAAAGCTTGAGAACCTCTTGTAGCGTCTTACCGTCAGCATATTCCATTGCAATAAAATAGGTACCATCTTCTTCGCCTACATCATAAATGGTAACAATACTTGGGTGATTCAGTTTTGCCGCTGTTTGAGCTTCTTTGGCAAGGTTCTCGAGTGCCTCCTTATCATTTTTCATTGTGTGTGGAAGAGTTTTATATGCAACAACTCGATCCAGAAGACGATCTCTCGCTTTAAAAACAACGCCCATCGCTCCTCGACCTAACTCGTCGATCATTTCGTATCGAATTTCTTTGGGTGCCTTTCCTCCTATGGTTTCTCTGTTGGATTTCAAGTCTTCAGACTGTTTAGACACAACCCTCTGTTTTAACTCCGTCACGCGATGGTTAACGTCTTTGTAATGAAAGTTTCTCTTTAAAAGCGTATCAAATATTTTAAGAGCTTCTTCAGTTTTGCCTAAATGTTCCAATGCATTTCCATAATTGTAGTAGGCATCGTCGGTCATATATTCTTCATTTTGAGTAGAAATTTCTTGGAAAACATCTGCGCCTAATTCAAATTCTTCCTTTTCACAAAATAATTCTGCAAGTAA
>JAGRAY010000006.1 GCA_020434375.1 Bdellovibrionales bacterium
GTGCAGAGTTCCCTACATGGTTGTTCGCAAACTCCAATTCGTATACTCTCACACCATACTCTTCATATCTGTCAACCCATAATGTACGATTAGGTTTGATTGAGGTTTCATCGATAGGAAGATTAACAAACGAAAGAGCCTCTGCAAATTCAAACCTCACCCATAAAGGTGTTCGATCTATGTTTACACAAATTAAAGCGTATCGATTTGATTTTTCCTTGAGAATACAGCGTATAGGTGTTTTTGAGAAAGGTTTACCTTGAATAGATACTTTGTAATTGACGGAAGAAGTCTTCGACAAAAGAAAGCTTTTCAGAGAGTTAATTTCCGTGTTGAGATTGCTAGCAGCGTGCCAAAGATTCTTGCTTGCGAGTATCTGTGATTTCGTAATTTTAAAATGATCCCGTCCTGGAGCGAAGTAATCGACCTCAGGATTCGGTGCCATTCCTAAAATATATCCGTTGCGAGTCACCCAGCTATCATAAGCAAAATAGATGATACCCGTCGCTCCATGAGCAATGGCAGCATATATCATTGCCCGAAGTTCTCTAGGGCTTGGCATAGACCATCTGTAATTCTCTGGCCTGGGCTCTTCGAAAGCCTGTGCTACAAACCATACTGGCTTCTTTTCTTTATTAATAGACACACTAAGACTTACAGTCTCAGGTATACCATTTACAAAACTTAAACTTTTCGTTCCAGGACCAATCGGATAGTTATCATGAACTGCAATATCGCTAGCTGAACTCCACTTAGCCCACCATGAATTCGCTGGGAACGTAATCCACGCCGAATCCAAAATAAATATGGGATGAATCGAATCGATACTTTTAAATGACTTCTGCTTTGCCAAAAACAATTGATACCTTTCATCCATTTTGTTTCCCCAGTAAAGACTAGTCGGCTCCTCATCTAGATACCAACCTAAGATACTTGGATGTTCTTTATATTTTTTTACGTCATCGGCGGTGGGGTTGTGAAAAAGCACTTGGAGATTTTGACTCTCTAAAAAACTCATACTTGTATCGAGAGCTTGCCCTTCCCATAGGTGTACACAGTTAAATCCTGCTTTGGTGATTTCTGAAAGAGTATGCCTTTTACCATAATGCTGTCCTACCAAAACATGATATATACAAATTGGGAAAAACGATCTTTTTACTTCGAATTGACTCAGCAATCGGCCATTCTTGTCGACGTGGGATACATTATGCTGATAAATCGTCTGGGGAGCTTCATCGAGCAACTTGAAGTCCTGCGAAACAGGAACAATGTTTGCGAGGGCAAAGATCGGAGCGAAAATACATATAGCAATAGATAGTATTTTCTGAGTCGAATGTTTACAATATGTTTGGCTCCAGGAAATATCTGAGTGCCTGCCTATACGAACGCTCACATATCGTTTGAAAAAAAAGAAATTATTTGCAATTGTTCTCATAAGTATGGTGCTTGTTATTTTAGTGTATTTGACTCGACCATCCTAGGTTTGTTTAAAATAAAAACCTGAATCAGATACCCCCAAAGCCAGCATAAATCTTGTTTGACATAAAAAGGTGAGATATGAGTTTGACTCAAATGAAAAATACTAAGCGCGCATTGATTACTGGGGTTACGGGGCAGGATGGGGCTTATTTGGCTTCTTTGTTGCTAAAAAAAGGCTACGAAGTTCATGGGATCAAAAGAAGGTCGAGTTCTTTTAATACGCAGCGCGTAGATCCTCTTTATGAAGATCCTCATCAAGTCGGGGCTCGGTTTTTTATGCATTACGGTGATTTGACCGATAGCACCAATATTTTAAGAATTGTTCAAGACGTTCAACCAGATGAGATTTACAATTTGGCTGCGCAAAGTCATGTTCAAGTTAGTTTTGAAACACCAGAATATACTGCGAATGCAGACGCCGTGGGTACTCTTCGCTTACTAGAAGCCATTCGAATCCTTAAGTTGAGTGAAACCACGCGGTTTTATCAGGCCTCAACAAGCGAGCTCTACGGCAAAGTTCAAGAAATTCCTCAAAGTGAAACCACGCCTTTTTACCCACGAAGTCCTTACGGTGTGGCTAAACTTTATGGCTATTGGATAACTGTCAACTATCGAGAATCCTATGGCATGTTTGCATCCAACGGCATTTTATTTAATCACGAAAGCCCACTTCGGGGTGAAACTTTTGTCACGCGTAAAATCACGCGCGCAGTCGCCAGAATTCACCATGGTCTGGAAAATTGTATTTTTCTAGGGAACCTAGATGCAGAGCGAGACTGGGGTCATGCTAAAGAATATGTCGAGGGCATGTGGCGAATCTTAAATCACCAAACCCCTGATGACTTTGTACTGGCGACTGGAACGAAAACTTCGGTACGTGATTTTGTAAAAATGGCCTTTAATAGCATTGATATTCATATCGATTTTAAGGGTTCTGGCATAGAAGAAAAAGGAATCTGCTCGAAAACCGGTAAAACCCTTGTTAGCGTAGACCCCAGATATTTTCGTCCTGCAGAAGTAGACCTACTTGTGGGTAATCCAAGTAAAGCAAAACGTCAGCTTGATTGGAGCGCTCAAATTGCGGTTGAAAAACTCTGTGAAGAAATGGTGAAAGCAGATCTTTATCGCGTTCACTTAGAAATTAGCAAAAACAAAAGTGAAATGCATTCCGTTGAATCAGTGATTCACAAACAGGACTCTTTTTTAACTTGGTTTGAAAATAATCACTTTAGCGAAGCTACCTAGTAATAATGATGAATAAAAGCGATAAGATATTTGTCGCTGGCCACAAAGGTCTTGTAGGTCAGGCGATTTTAAAACTTTTAATATCCAAAGGTTATACAAACATTTCCGTAAGAACTCGAAGTGAACTTGACTTGACCGATACAAATGGCGTTTACAAATTTTACAAAGAGGAGCGCCCTAATATTGTTATCGACGCCGCGGCAAAAGTTGGTGGCATTATCGCTAACAATCAGTATCGAGCTGATTTCATTTGGCAAAACTTAATGATTCAAAATAATGTGATTTGGGGCGCCCATCTTCACGATGTCAAACATCTCGTATTTTTAGGAAGCAGCTGTATCTACCCCAAACATTGCTCGCAACCCATGAAAGAAGAATACTTGCTTTCAGGCCCCTTGGAAGAAACAAATCGATCTTACGCGATTGCTAAAATTGCAGGACTTGAACTCGTCGATGCACTGAGACGCCAATATGATCGAAAATATTTTTCAGTGATGCCTACGAACTTGTATGGCCCTGGGGATAATTATCACCCCGACAACTCTCATGTGATTCCAGGTTTGATTCAACGATTTGTGAAAGCACAATCTGAAAATTCAAAAAGCGTTGCCATATGGGGAAGCGGTGAGCCTCTTCGAGAATTTCTATACTCGGATGACTGTGCCGATGCCATTTTGTTTTTACTTGAGCGATTAGAAGATCCTACACTGAATAAACATCTTAAAATGTATTCGTTTGTCAATATCGGCTCAGGAGAAGAAATTAGTGTGCTCGATTTGGCTCGCCTGATCGCCAAAACAGCTCAATACAGCGGTGAGATACAAAAAGATACTTCTAAACCTGATGGAACACCCAGAAAACTTCTTGACTCGTCACTGCTTAAACAAATGGGATGGGCACCCAAAGTCTCATTAAAAGATGGGCTTAGTTTGGTCATTCATCAAGTTGAGAACCTACTGCCCAATAACGCATCCCAAGGCTCTTAAGAAGTTTAGGTTCATAAAGGTTTCTACCATCGAAAATAAATGGTTGTGCCATGAGCTTTTTGAGTTTTTGAAAATCTGGAAACCTAAATTGATTCCATTCCGTTAAAATACAAAGTGCGTCCACACCTTTAACTGCATCGTACATGCCTTTGGCGTAGCTCACCTTATCTCCAAAATACGTTTTAGCATTATCCATGGCCGCCGGATCATAAACTGTGACACCAAAGCCATCGCTTAATAGTTCATCGACAATGGTTAGCGATGAAGACTCTCTAATGTCATCTGTTTTGGCTTTAAAAGCAAGTCCCCAAACAGCAACACTCTTTGAACTTTTCTCATCAGAATTTTCAAGCACATTTTTTAGACGACGGACAAAATTGAATTTTTGTTCGTCATTACTTTTAAGAGTGGCATTCAAAAGAAATGGCTCCATGTTGTTTTGTTCCATAACATGTAAGAGCGCACGAACATCCTTAGGAAAACAAGAGCCTCCAAAGCCGATACTTGGAAAAAGATATTGCATTCCAATGCGATGATCGGCTCCCATAGCCTCTCGAACCTTTCGGATATCGCCGCCTGCCTTTTCACATAATCTCGACATCTCGTTGATAAAAGCAATGCGCATGGCCAGAAACGCATTACCTGCATATTTTGAAATTTCGGCCGATCTTCTGTCCATTACTAAGACTGGATTTCCAGTTCGAACAAATGGTCGATAAAGATCCCGGAACATCTCGATCGTATCTTCGTGCGAAGTACCGATCACAATGCGATCGGGAAGAAGACAGTCTTGAACAGCCGAGCCTTCTCTCAAAAACTCAGGATTAGAAACGACTTTAAAAGATGTATGCCCAATGTTCTCCAGGTGTGCTTCAACTCGATCTCCTGTTCCAGCAGGTACCGTACTTTTGATAACAATAACCAAATTCTTATTGGGTGATTTTTCTGCAATGGTTTCAACGGCTGAAAAGACTTGGCTCAAATCTGCTTCGCCTGTCTCTAGGGATGGTGTTCCAACGCACACAAATACGACTCGTGTTTCAAAAAGAGCTTCATCCAGAGATGTCGCAAACGTTAGGCGCTCTTGACTAATATTTCGTGTGACGATTTCAGAAAGATTCGGTTCATAGAATGGAATTTTGCCCGTACGAAGTTGTTTGATTTTTTCTGCATCTGCATCCACACAAACAACTTGGTTGCCTGTTTCAGCAAAACACGCTCCTGTGACCAAACCCACGTATCCTGTACCTACAACGACGATTTTCATAATATAGAAAATAATTGTAACTTAAGCTCTATCAATTCAAAAACTTATTGTTAAACTTTATTTTCAATTATTGGTTCTAGCTTGTAATACGAGCCAAGCAATCTACAACATATGCGATGTCGTCATCACAAAGTCGATTATGCATGGGAAGAGCCAGGCTTGTGCGATCAGCCAAATCTGCCATCGGAAAGTCTTCGGCTTTGAATCCAAATTGTTGCTTGTAATATTCTTGTTTATGTATGGCGTGCGTGCCAGGTCGAGTGCTCACACCCATTGAGGCAAGTTTTGTAATTATTTCATCTCTGGTTTTGCCTGCGGTCTTCTCATTCACCATACAAACATAGGCCTGCCAACTATGGTCAAAATTATTAGCCACCCCTGGGATCGATAACCACGAAATCGCTTTGAGTTTTTGATCGTATAGCTTTGCAAAGTACTTTCTCTCTTTAATAAATGAGTCGAGCTTATTAAGCTGCACTAAACCTACAGCCGCTTGCAAATCCGTCATGCGATAGTTGAACCCTAAATGTGTAAACTCTGGCAATGCCTTTTTTGATGGAATGGCTCCATGATTTCGATAACTTTGAATACTTGAAGCAATAGTCGAATCTGAGGTCACAATCATTCCACCCTCACCAGTAGTGAGAACTTTTCGAGCATGAAACGAAAATGCAGCTATCTTACCAAATGACCCTGCACTTTGTTTATTAAATTGGCTTCCAATGGCACAAGCTGCATCTTCGACAATAGGAATGTCTCCAGCAAGTTCCTGAAGCTTGTCCATCTCGACACAAAGGCCAAAAAGGTGAACAGGCATAATGGCCTTCGTGTTCGGGGTAATTTTTTTTGAAATTTGACTGAGATCCATATTGAAAGTTTTTAGATCAATATCGACAAATACAGGCTTAGCACCGCAGTGTAAAATAACGTTTGCGGAAGAAATCCAGCTCAACGCTGGCAAAACAACTTCATCGCCTTTTCCAATACCCAAACTCAATAACATAACGTGAAGTGCGGCTGTTCCACTTGATACAGCACAGGCATGCTTAAAACCAAACTTTTCAGCAAAGGCATGCTCAAAGGCTCCTATTTTAGGTCCCTGAGTTAACCAACCACTTTCTAGCGATTCACGCAATGCGTTCCACTCGTCTTGACCCGTCGCAGGAGCGCCAATCGCGACTTCTTTTTTGTTATGCATTAATATGAGTTTAATTGATGAAGCCAAGAATCACAATCGTAGACTATCGAATAGGCAATTTAGGCTCCATTGAAAACATGCTTAAAAAATTGGAACTAAACTACTGCCTTGGACAAACACCAGGCGATATTAAAAAATCAGAGATTCTTATTCTTCCGGGTGTGGGGGCTTTTGATCAAGGTATCATGAATCTTCATAAATTTGGTCTCATCGACCCTCTGAATGAACAGATCCTTCATAAAAAGACTCCAATTCTAGGACTATGCCTGGGCATGCACCTTATGACAAAAGGAAGCGAAGAAGGGGAAAAGAGAGGCCTTGGATGGTTTGACACAAAAGCAGTTAGATTTCAAACAGATGAAAAAAAACGTTTAAAGGTTCCACATATGGGCTGGAACGACGTTAATATCAGAGAATATGACCATCTATTTAGGCAAGGTGAAGACGAGCATTGTTATTATTTTGTGCATACCTACTACGTTCCGATCTTCAATGAGGCCTTGGTCTTGGGAACAACCTGGTATGGGATTGAATTTGCTTCAGTTATTTATAAAGATAATATTTTTGGTGTTCAGTTCCATCCCGAGAAAAGTCATCATTTTGGGATGAGACTTTTTCGAAATTTTTGCCAATGGGCTTGTCGTGCTTAGGACAAGGATCATACCTTGTCTCCTGATGAAAAATAGAGGTCTCGTCAAAACAATACATTTTAATAATGAAACCTACATTGGCGACCCAATGAATACCATTCGAATATTTAACGAAAAAGGTGTGGACGAATTAATGCTATTGAATATCGATTCAAATCGGTTTGAGAATCAGATTGATTTCGGATTTTTAAGAGAACTAGCGTCTGAATGTTTCATGCCGCTTGCATACGGAGGTGGCATACAAAGGCTTTCCGACATCGAGACGATTATAAATCTTGGTATCGAAAAGGTAGTCATGAATTCAGCACTTGAAGAAAACGAAGATCTTTTGTCTTTGGCAGCAAAAGCATTCGGAAGCCAGGCCTTGATTGCAGCACTAGATATCAAAAAAGATTGGCTGGGCCGATTTGTGGCTACGACTCACTCTGGCAGACAAAAATCAATGTTTTCACCGCAAAAACTCGCGAAAAGATTTGAAAGATTAGGAGCTGGAGAACTATTGATCAATGATATCGATCGAGATGGAACGATGCAGGGTTATAATCTGAAGCTGGTCAATCAAATTGCCATGGCTACAGATATTCCTGTAATCGCTTGTGGAGGCGCTGGAACCCTCGAGCACATCAAACAGGTCATCGAAGATGCCAAAGCCTCAGCGGCGGGAGCAGGAAGCCTATTTGTATACCATGGCCAACAAAAAGGTATTCTTGTTAACTATCCTTCAAGAACAACTTTGAAACGACTTTTTGAACCTTAAATTTCTGAGAGTTACTCCCTCAGATTTCTGAGACAATCCTGTATTGCTTTTAGTTAAAGAAAAATATTATATATATTTCAAATACTTACATACATGATCCTTCGAGGCATTTGGCATTGAATATGCTATTACCTCATTCGTGTTCGAGGTTATTTTATCACTATTTACACTATTGCTCGTTATTGCCTTGTATTATCCAACCCGTTTTCTTGCATTTCGATTAGGCATTATTGATCAACCTGCAAAAAGAAAGATACACAAGAGACCTATTCCAAGAATGGGAGGATTAAGTATTTTTTTAGGATTTTTGGTGGTTGCGTTATTCTCAAAATCCTCGGCATTGCCAAGCAGCATGGGTATTTCTTTCGGCTCGATCCTGATTTTATCTACGGGAGCTTTTTTCATAGGCTGGATTGACGATATTTTCACCATTGGATCCAAACGAAAATTGCTTCTACAGACACTCCTTGGCGTAGCGGCCTATTTTTTAGGTTTTAATATAACGCATATCTACTTTGGGCCAGGCTGGTTCATTGATTTAGGCCTGTTTTCTTGCCCGCTGACAGTCCTGTGGATTGTGGCTATTATGAATGCGATCAATTTGGTCGACGGCATGGATGGGCTTGCAACAGGAGTATGTGCCATTTCATTTGGTCTTATCACATTGTTTTCAATATTCTTCGGACATAATGAGAATGCATTGTTGGCAATTATTTTGATGGGGGGATGTCTTGGTTTTTTAGTACACAACTTTAATCCTGCCAAAATATTTATGGGTGACTGTGGAAGCATGTTCCTTGGTTTCATGTTGGCTATTTTGTCGGCAAATATTGACCCAAGTGGTCCCGGAGCGATTCCAGTTTATATTCCGTTTTTAGTATTAGCTTTTCCTATTGTTGATACCTTGGTATCAATTTTTCGACGAAGTCTTCGTTCTTTTCAAAACAGGCATGAGCAAAAGAAACCACGAATCGTTCTCTCGGCATTAAAAAAAGTTCTGGAGGCCGATGGGGACCATATCCATCACCGACTCCTCAAGAAAAACCTCTCACAAAAAAAAGTGGCTATCATGCTTTACGGGTTTTCTTTAACGGCTGGTATGGTTAGCCTTCTTATGCTTCACTTACCGGTGGCATTTAGTTGGATTGTAGGAATGACAACTATCTATGGCATCTACCAACTTATCTTGGCTCTGGAATACAATGAGTTCGAACCTAAATCAAAAAGAGCATTACAAAAAGATTTAGAGGAACACGAGATATTAAATCCACGTTCTCAAGTCACAAAAAAGGTAGCTTAGAGCTTAACTACTCTTTAGAAACAGCAACTTCTTCTTGAAGAGCTACCAAATTATATTGATCAAAACCAGCTTGCGCTGATGTATACAAAACTTGAGTAATAAGCCAATACGGCGTTTCTTTATCGGCGATGACGAGTATCTTACCTTCGTAAGGTATTTCTAACTTTTGAGAACCAGCTTTCTTGGGTTCTTTTTCATTTTGCTCTATTGTTTTTGTATTAGCCCTTACTCGTAAAATTTCCTGCTGCAACCCTTTGAACAGTTCGTCAATCATAAACTGGCGTGATTTGGAGTGTCTAAGCAACGTGCCCACTGTTTTTTGATCCAATCGCAAAACGTTTGCATCACCCACCGAAATAACTCCATCGACACCTTTATCAAATCGCGTAACTGATAATTTAATAGCCTCTTGTGGAACAATAGTCTCAGAAGATTGTGGAAATCGAATACCTTCACCGATATCAATAGAAAGTGAACTCCCCGAGTAGCTCTTTAAGAGAAACACCAGAATAATCGTCATCATATCCATCATCGCTACGAGATTTAACTCGCGCATCGTCACGGACTTAAAAGCTTTACCTCTGCGCTTTTTTAACCTTGCTCTCCACTGATGATGAAATTGTTCGTCCATTGCTTCCTTATAGAATACTCAACGTTACATCAGGAAAAAGTGCCTTAGGTTCCTTGTTATTACTACGGTCTTCACGAAGCGCATCCATAGATTTAATGATGTTATCGTAAATAATTGACCCTTCTGCAATCAATAAAACTTTTGTCTCCTCTGGAAACTGAGATTTAATGACATTGGCTTGTCGCTGCAAGCCTTTATAGTCAAAGCCTTTACTATTCTTTGGAATTTGAACGCGCTTTAATTGGGGTCCTCCCTGCACACTCGGATCAACGGTAAAACCGCCATCTGTCACTCGGACCATTAACAAAAGTGATTTCTTTTGAACTTGAGCAGCGGCTTGACCCGCATCGGGTGTTAGTTGAGGAATGGATGCATTCAAAACCGTAAAACTCAAAAAACTGGTGATATTATACAGCATGAACAACACCAAGTTCACCATAATATCCATATACGGAACCAGGTTTAATTCATGGCTCCCTTCATCGAAGTCAACGGATCGTCTTCTCACAAAATCATCCTACTAATTTAAGCAACTTTCTCTGCTTCATGTCTAAGGGTCAAAAGATTTTCAAGCCGACTCGAATAATAATCGAGATCCGCAATAATCTTTTTAGCAAGTCCTGAAAGAAATAGATGAGCCACAATGCAGCCTACGGCAATCAACAAACCAAAAGCTGTATTGTAGAGAGCTTCGGCAATACCAATACCCATAAGCTTTGCTCTTGCCTCAGCTGAAGCCTCAGACAAAGACGTGAAGGTTGTCATAATACCAAGAATGGTTCCAATAAGGCCGATTAGCGTTGCAATGTTGGCAATGGCCCACAAAGATCCAATTCGCTTTTCAACTTGGGGGGTGACTTGAAGCAGAGCTTCATCAACGCCCATTGACACTGCCATACCACCGCGATTTGCCTTGACTAAGCCAGCCTTAACCACTGTGGCTAAAGGCGTCGAGGAAGTATTGCTAAAGTTTATCGCTTGGGTAAGATCATTGGCGAGAACAAATTTTTCAATGTTCTGCATGAAACCCCGACCATCGGCCGTATACCTAAAAATCAACAAAAACATTCTTTCCAGAATGACCCCTACCGCAAAAATCGAGACAATCGCATTGACGATCATCATCGGGCTTTTCACAAAAATTTCAAAAAATCCAGCCATGGTTCCTCCTTAAATCGTTACGCAACTGGCACTTTTTACGATTCTAACGAATTTTGCCAACTAAGCAATTAATGTTGCGTTTTCACAAAGACAACTTCAGTCTAGCAAGTTCTTACGCATATGCCAAAATTTCGTTAGCCCATTTCTGATGCCGCGACCACATACCTATCTTTTTTTGAGGCGCCATAAATGTCGTCTTTATGTATCTGTTTTTAAGCTTGATGATTCTCGAGAGCGATGTCTCAAGATTTTTAGTCGATAGGATTCCTTTTCTTGAAGCCCTGGAAAGCGCATCATAAATATTCATGGCTTCATCTAGCGACTTGCATACCAATAACAAATCCACACCGGCTGCCATAGATTGTACTGCTGCATCCGACAAAGCTTGATGTTTTGCAATCGCATTCATTTCAAGATCGTCACTCACAATGACCCCTTTATACTTGAGTTTTTGCCTTAACAGTTCTCCAAGAATGCATTTTGACATCGTTGCGGGATTTTTTGGATCCAAAGACGGATAAATTACGTGAGCTGTCATAATCATTGGAACGCCTGCTGAAATGGCAAACTTGAATGGAACTACCTCTCGCCTCATCAATAAAGCTTTTGAAGCCTTAACTGTCGGCAAAACCTTGTGACTGTCTGAAGTCGTATTGCCGTGCCCAGGAAAATGCTTTGCACAGGACACGACTCTTTCCCTTCGATAAATTTTTATCGTCTCTTGTGCCAATTTTCCAACAAGAGAAGGAGAAACACCAAAGGCTCGGTCACCAATAATCGGATTCTTCGGATTACTATGAACATCGACTACGGGAGTAAAATTTAAGTTAACGCCAACGGCCTTAAGTTCTGATGCCATGGCTTTCGCTTTTTTATGTATCAAATCTAATTTTCGTGTCTTATTGTAGTAATTTCCCAGATGCGCGTTGGCTGAAAATTCTGTAAACGGGTACGTAAGTCTCGCAACCCTACCTCCTTCCTGATCAATACCAATAAGTGGATTCTTCAAAATGGAAAAAAGATCCTGCGATAGGTGAGCGACCTGATTTGGAGACTCTATATTTCGTTTAAAATATACCACGCCCGAAGGCTTTATTTCTTTCAAAAACTTTCGTTCAATATTACTAAGTCTTGTGCCCTCAAGACCAATCATTATAAATTGTCCTATTGCTTTTTCGATATTCATTTCGTTTAATAACCATAGCGATGATTAGAAGCTTTTTCAAAATAATCCTTTTAGTATTATCTATAAATTCAGTTACAGCTGAAAGCTCGGACGTCGCGGCGAAGTTCAATCGCATTCTCTCAAAGTATCCGAAACTTGGACTTCATGGGATTTCAATACTTGAATCTCAAACAGGCAAAATTGTTTATGAAAAAAATGGTTCCTCCTTACTTAATCCGGCCTCAGCTCTAAAGGTATTGATTTCAGGAATCGCTTTTGACCAGCTTGGTCTCGATCATGTTTTTAAAACTCAGGTCAAGGGCAACGCTGAAAAGCTTTGCCTTATTGGAGGGGGAGACCCTTCGCTTGTTCAAGAACAACTTTATGCACTTGCAGAAATTACACAGCAAAGACTCGCTCCTCAAAAAGCTATTTCGGAGTTGATTGTAGATGATACATTGTTTAAGTCTGAAAACCCTTATGATCCAAGCTTTTCAGGAGATGCGCATCGAGCATTTACAGCTGATATTGGCGCACTTTCTACCAATTTCAATTCAATTGGAATTCGCGTTGAACCAACTGCATTAGGAGCACCAGGAAAAATATCAATAACACCTGACATTCCGCAAATAAAAGTCAAAAATACGACAAGAACAACTTCTACGGGAGGTAAAAAAAGCATTGGAATCAGAGTTGCACTAACAAAGAACAACCATTACCTCGTTCACGTATTTGGCAATGTCTCTATCAAAGGCTATCGCGGCGAAGATTTTTTTACACTTTACGCATCTATTCCATCTAAACCTGCGCTCTTTTCAGGATACATTTTTGCTGACGCCTTGAATTCCAGAGGTCTCACGATTAACAATATTAGCGAAGGACGATGCCCAAATAACACCAAAGAGCTTTTTACCTGGGACTCAAAACCTCTGTCGTCTATCATTAGAGACATGAATATCTATAGCAATAACTTTATCGCTGAAACCTTGTTGCGCCATGTAACCCCCTCCCATGATCGAATCGGTGGAATCGACGTCATGAGAACATGGATTAAAAATCATCACATCAAGAATGGCAGCGCCTTTCAACTTGATAATGCTTCTGGTTTATCAAGAAAAAATCAAATAAGTGCTAACACTCTTGCTCATATATTCCACAAAAACATGAGTAGTATTTTGTATGGCCCGGAATTTCTAAGCTCACTCAGCATTAATGGTCTCACTGGCACAATGAAAAATCGATTAAAAGGATCTGATGATCAATTCGTAATTAGAGGAAAATCTGGAACGCTGAATAATGCTGTAAGCTTGGTTGGAAGAGCACAATCCCTCGAAAAAGATTTCATCTTTTCATTCATTTTTAACAATAGTGGTTACAGCGTCTATCAACTGCAAAACCTGGAAAACACATTATTAAAATCTCTCCTGGAGAGCCCCTGAGTATGATAAAAATACAACAAATGAGTACCCAAAAAATAGTCCGCATGATGCTTGTTTTTGCGTTAACGACTTCCTCAATGGTTTTGCCAAATGACAAGGAAACTAACCTTCAATCTATTGAAGAAGAAGTAAATGCCTTAAAAGAACAAGTTTACAAAACCAAAGTTAAACTCAAAGAAGTCGAGAGCGCCACCATTAGGGGAAAAATCACAGGATCCAAAGGGATTATTGACTTTCAGAATATAGATAAGGGCATATTTGCGTTCGTTTCTGGAGAATTCTATGTCGACAATAAACTCGTCTATAAAGTCACTGCAAATGAAAAAAAGCCGATCGAGCAATTGCGTGTTTTTGACCGCAGCTTGTCTCCGGGAGACCACAAGCTCAAAGTTAAACTCAAATATAAAGGTTCTGATCAGTCTACAGCAAAAGTTTTTAAATATTTTCAAGACTATCTTTTCGATCTTGAATCAGTAGAGGATTTCCCCGTTGAATATGGCAAGACCTCAGTTGCAAAGATAAATGTAGTCGACAAAGGATATTTCAATGCGAATATTAAGGAAAGACTCGTCATGGATGTAAACGTTATTCAAGATTGGGGCGTTGAACTACCCGACTAAAATGCGCCTTTTATCTTTAACTATTTTAGTTTTTTCTTTTCCCGTTTTGGGCTTTGAAGATGCAGGTGTTGAACTTTTAAAACTCAACAAGTTTTACGCATCTTTTAAGAAGCATCACGACAAACAACATGCTGGATCAATATCTACCAGACAAGACTTCTTTGTTGAATTTGATTTTTTGCCAACAGACTCTTTGGCATCAAAGTCTTTGATGGAACCTTTTTCGAGCACTAATAGTTTCGATGAAGAGCGTTTATCTCTGGAAGAAATCAAAAAAAAAAATTCCTCAGGGAATATAAACAACCTAAGTCCAGAAACTTTATATAAACTTGGCTATCGTCAATTCAGGATGAATGTCAGTCCTGACGTCACAAAAATGTTACTTGAAGCTATTCCTCCCAATGAAAATGCACCCTGGTATGCCAAAGGACAGTATATACTGGGCGTATCTGCTCTAAAGCAAAACAAGTTTCAGGAAGCCAAGCATTATTTTTCCAAATCTAATCAGACCTCTCAATATGATCCTGAGCTCAGAAAACTGAGTAGTGCAGCATTGGCTCGGCTTGCTTTTCATGAATCTGACTTCGAAAGAGCATCTGATATCTACTCGACCATCACAAAAGAATCTCGGTATGATGAAAGCATTCTTCATGAACTATCCTGGACTCACCTAAAATTAAATGATGTGGACTTGGCATATGCTGATCTCTACTTAATGTTCGCTCTATTTCCAGAGAGTAGCGAATTATTGCATACAGCGAGGATCTTAAGTGAAATATTTGCTCGGCAATCGAACCTAAATGAGGGTTCATCAGTGCTCGAGCGATTGTCACTCAGGTTCGATATTGAATCTGAGAATACTGAGAGTGCCTTTCGAGCCTTTAAGGACAATGAACAAGAACTCATTTTCGATCTCTATCCACAGATAAAATATTCTCCGGCGAGAGCATTCTTGCCACCACTGGCACAAAACACCCTAAGACGAGACGCAACCATGAAATCTCTTGCCAAGGTTTTTCACGATCTTGAATATGAAAAAATTACATTGGAGGCCAATTCAGTCTTGGTCAGAGAGGCACGAGATTTATGGGCACAAAAACCAGAACTTTCCATTGATAGCTATACTATTCTCTCTTGGACCAATGACATTGAAGCTCACGTCTTGGGAAAGTCACAAGAATCTTCCAAATACGTTAATCTAAAGTCAAAGAGATTAGATACAACTATTCATTCTATTTTAGAAGATTTGGATCAACAAAAAGAGACCCTCTCGCAAATAGACACCTATTTAAACGACAAGTGGTTACTCCTAAGCGGAGAAAGAGTCGCGATTGCAATGCTGATTAAACAAAACACTCGGCAGATGCTAAAGGATATTTCCCAACTAAGAAACACAGCCTATTCAATTAAAGTTAAGTTAGATTTTAAAACATTAATTGATAAATTTAATCACGAGAACATTCGCTCTCAACAGTTATCAAAATATAGAGAGAAGGCATCATTGAATCCCGAAAACAATGCGATTCTTAGCCGACTAGACCAAATCAAAAAAGAAACCTTTGAGTGGACAACACAAAAAAACCTAAGTTTACTACGAACTCTAAACCAAACGATACTTCAGATTGATAGCAACTTAAGTCAAATTGCTCAAACTCAACGCAATTTAGAGCTAAAGGCAAAACGCCTGGTCGCAAATATTCTGCCCAATATTCGCAATCAAATAACTAACAACCTCAACCAATACCACTGGTCTATTGCTGAACTGCGATACCAAATGTTTAAAAAATTTGAGGCAAAAATAGCTACCCTACGAAGACAGAATGCTCTTCATCAATTATCATTTCAAATGAACACTGAACCGAAAGAACCCCAACATGTATCTCACATTACTGGTAGCACAATCGACGATCCCTTTTTCACATCGTATTTGAAAGCATCAAAAGAATATATAAAAGACCTTCATGATCAGTCCGAGGAGCTACTTTTAGATCAAGAACATCTTGTAACATCTTTTATCAGTAACCAAGAAAGTCAATGGCAAATAGACAAAAGTGTTTTGCGAGAAAAAGCTATTTTGGCATTTAAGAACTATGTGCGCCAAGCATCAAACGATCAAAAGACACCCTACGCTTTATTTCGATTAGCTCAACTTTACCTCGATAGAACCCGATCGGATTCACCCGACAAAGAACAAAAACTTAAACTTGCTGTATCCGCTTTGGAACAAATTAAAAGTAAGTTTCCAAACTACAAACATTCCGACAAAAGCCTCTATTTACTTGGTTCCTATTATTCGCAACAGGGAGATCTTGAAAAAGCGTATGATACTTTTTTGGAAATCGATTCGCTGTATCCAAACTCAACACTCATTTATGACGTTAGGTTTCGTATCGGAGAACATCTTTTTAGAAAAAGGCGTTTTGAAAATGGCTTAAGATATTATCGCTTCGTTGCCAATGGGGGTAGCGAACAAATGAAAAGTAAGGCGTTATACAAAATCGCGTGGTCACAATATTTAATAGGCAAATACGATGAGGCAATTGGCTCATTCTCCGAACTGTTGCGATTGGCTCACAGCACAAACGCTGAAATAGCAAGAATTTACAGCGCATATTCAGATGAGGCCTCAGAATATATTTCCTTTAGTCTCTATCGTCAAAAAGCCCTAGATAACCCCCAACGCGTTTTAGAAACTGTCGGCGTGCAAGACTATACAGAAGGTATTTTTCTTAAAACAGCCGAAATTTATATGGATCGTGGTGATTTTCGTAACTCAGCGACAATATACGATATCATTTTGAAGAATTTTCCCAATTCAAAATATATTCCAGATATTTTGGAAAAACATATTAAATTCATCGAAACTTACTCAGCAAATAAGCTAGTGTTAGATGAAAAATCTCGGGCTACTAACCTATTAAAACCCAACGCACTTTGGAGGCAGGCAAATCGAGAGAATATTGATCAACTTCGAAAAGCTGACCTTCTTGCCAGCAAATGGCTTTTTGAACTTGCGAAACAGTACGAATCGAATCAGGCAGATCAAAATCTGTCTATTGAAACTTATCAGCAATTGATCGATCAATATCCAAACTCTATATTGGCCTACGAGGCTCAATATAGACTCGCTGAAATGGCTTTTGAAAACGGTGACTATGAAAAAGCGGCGTTAGCTTTTGATTTAACAGTTCGCAATGGTAGCTTCTCTAGTCATTTAGAAGAAGCGCTATACAACATTGTCGCTACTCGTAGTGCTGAAATAGAACATTCTGAAACCCTAAAACAAAACAATAGCCAGCGCGCTCAAATATCAGAGGGAGTCCTCGATAATTTTGCTTATAGTGTTGACAATCTTATTACTCGAGCTCCAGGTCACGAGAAGGCTCCAGAAGCTCTTTATCGCTCTGCAAGACTTTATCAGCAAAGTGGTTTCTACGGAAAATCTAGAACACAATACACGAAGCTGGTTGAAACCTTTCCCAGCAGCCAATGGAATGAACCCAGCCAACTTGCGCTCGTACAACTTCATATTGACAGTGACGAATTAGACTTGGCTCGCAAACAGGCGCAAAGTGTTTTACAAAGCAACTCGACGTTGACCACTGAAACAAAAACAAAACTAAAGGAATTAGAAAAAAATTCATTGTTTTTACTCGCCACAAAAAACGAGTCTCTTGGAGAATTCAAACAAAGCCAGGAGATGTTCCTGGAATTTCAAAATCGTTATCCCGAGTCAGAGTTAGCTTCTAAGGCACTGTATAACGCTATCATCATGTCTCGTAAGTTGAGCGATCAACAAACAGAAGAGCAAGGACTAGATATTTTATTGTCAAAATACAAGACATCGCAAGAAGCGAGAACTGCATATTTAGATCGGGCCTCGTTCTATATTTCAATATATGAGATAGACAAGGCAATTGAAGCTTATAACAATGCACTCAACTCTGGGTCATTAAAATCTGAACAACAGATGGATATTTTTTCTTTGTTAGCAAAACTAATTCCCCTATCCCCAACCTTATCTGAACCTACCAAGCAATTAAAACAACTGTCTCTTAAAGCACCTCGCTCGGCTTTGCCAAACATTCTATTTTCTGAAGTTGAGTTAGACATAAAAAGTGGTGAATTAGCTCTGGCAAAATTGTCTCTTTCAAAGATATTGACTCTTCCTATTAGCAATAGCGAAAAATCCATGGCACTTGCTCAGCTGGCCAGTATTTCATGGAAAATGAGCCAATCAACACAGGCAAGCCAACAACTTGCTATGGCCGAGGCCCTCTACAAAAAGCTACCAAAGAATAGAAAAGTTGACGTCCTCCATAGACTTGCCGAAGCCTACTTTGAAAATATCCATCAACAACAAAACATATTTTCATCCTTGAAACTAAGTGCTAGAAATCCAGATACTCTGGGTCGCAGCTTTCAAAAGAAAGCGAAGCACCTAGATACCCTGGAAAAAACAGTATTTAAGCTATTGAAGTACCCCTCACCTATTTTCCAGATGAAGGGTCTTGACCTGCTAAGTAAAAGCTATAAAAGTTTTGCAAGTGAATTACTATCTTTAAAACTGCCTAGCTCAGTGGGAGAGAAAGAAAGAAGCGACTTTAGCCTGTCTATGAAATCCATGGCGGATCCTCTCTTTGAAAAATCCACGCAAACACTTGCCAAAATTAGCGAAATAACCAAAGAAACTTCATTGTCAGCAAAGTCGTTTGAGATCCAATGGCCTGATGTCTATTTGCCTTCCTTACCACCGCTACTAGCTTATCAAGCTGAAAGCTTGGGTGCTCCCAACAAACAAACTGCTGATTTTTTTAATAGAGGAATTGAGGCTTTGAAAGTTCCTTGGTCTCTGAGCCATAGACAAACTGCTTTAAACGCTTTTAATAGTGCTTTATTGCTTTCGCCCAACAGTTTGTCTGCAGTATACAATCGAGCAATTGTATACCTATTAAATAATAAGCTAGATGATTTTAATCGTGATTCAGAAGCTCTGACTTCTAAAATATCTGAACAGACTCTCATCATGTTGGCTATTTTGAGATCGTATCTGAAGAAAGATTATGAACATGCATTGAGACTTTCTCGCAAGGTAAATAGCAGTTCAACCTTTGTAGCCTTTACTCGTCACATAGAAATTCTTTCACTGATAATGCTTAAACGGGAAACAAATGCCTTAGAGGTCACAAAGTCTTTGATCAGAAATCAAAGCAACGATCCATTCACTCATAGACTACTGGCAGAGATATATCGAAGACTGGGTCACTTCGATCTAGCAAGATTTATTCTAAATGATGCGAGGCAAAAATTTCCGGATAATCTCAATATCCTTAGTGACTATGCTATTTTACTAGAGTCACCGGATCAAAAAGTTCTTCAGCCAGGCCTTCTTGAGGAATCAAAATCAAATGGACATCCAGAGAATTTAGCTCGACTTGCTTTGCTATATGCCGAAGTTGGCGATGCCAACAAAGGAAATTCGACGATGAAAATGGCCATTGAAAATGGTGGCAATTTTCATCCGACGATCATGCTCATTGAGCAATATTTAGAAAAATTAGCCAAGGCTCAAAAGCAATGAATAGAATGCAACGCATACTTATACTTGTTTGTCTTACTCATGCTTTGATCATTTTTGGCGCAGATTCTGACAAAGACTCCTCGTTGAAGATACCTTCTAAGGGCATGATCGAGTTGGACACCATTAAAATTATAGGTAAGATTCAAGAACCAACATTATTATATATTTTGGATCAACCAGAATTGGATATTGATCCCTATGAAGGTGAGCATATTGATTTTATTGAAAAGATATATGAATCCGTTCACCAAAAGCTACTTGTAAATGAGTGATGATTATTCATGACTAAACACAAATCTTTTTTAAGACTTCAAGTCCGACTCGAAAAAATGGGTCAATATCCACAAGAATGGCATTTCGATGATCCAAAATCTGTTTCTTTTGGCTATCTTGTCGGAAATGATCTGTGGCTTCCAATTCCAGGACTTGACCCTCAATCGGAACTGATTGTAAGACGACGAGATCATATTTTTATTCGAATAGCCGACCACTTTGATGGTGCCATATCGCAAAGCGGAGAAGAAATACCTCTTGAGTCATGGAAAACAACTAAAAATCCAAGTAGACATAAGGGTGCCTACCTCTTCGACCTAATTCCTAAAACACAGCTCGTACTTTATTTTGCCGAATTCAAATTAATTTTGTGGATCAGTCGGCCACCTCTTTCAGAAAAAAAAAGGACCTTGGTAGAATCGTTCAAACGTATTGTCGAGATCTTACCCAAGTTTTTCATCGTCATGGTCTTACTTTCATCGATTATTCATTTGGTCATACTAGGCGTACTTTATAAATCACCCCCAATACATTCAGTAATTGCTCCCCAAATAACAAAAGACTTTCGAAGACTAAACATTAGCGTAGCGCTTCAAGAAAAACTCGATCAGGCGGCAGCGATGGGTATAAAGCTAAGCAATCGTCGTTCAAAGAAGCAAAAAAGACCTCTTGATCCTTCAGGCTTTATTAAGGCTGTTCAGGCACCTAAGGGAACAATGAAAAACTCATCATTTTCTTCTCTATTCACAACGCAATCATTCTCAAATGATCTTAATAAAGCCCTAGAATCAAAAAGCTTTTCTGATGTTCTTAAGGCACAAATGAAAAAAATGAAAAGCACTCCAAAAGGACGCTCTTTAGGTGGAAGCAATTCGAGTGACTCTGAAATTCTCAAAGTAGAACTGGACGCTACAATAGATCAACCTGGCACAGATTTGAATCTACAGAAAGGTAAAGTAACTATTCCAAAAAGCACCTTGCCAATCCAAGGTAGCACTGGAACTTTAGACAGTCGTGCAATTAATGAAGTGGCCACAAATCGTCAAGGAGAACTTAATGCGTGTTATGAAGAAGCCTTGAATATGAATCCGTCACTGAAATCCGGAGGAAAACTTGTTTTACAATTTGATATTGGAGAAAACGGCGCGACCCAGCACATTCAGATTACTGAATCAAATATTAGGGATCCTTCTCTTAACGCTTGTTTAGTCAAGAGCATATCTTCCTGGACTTTTCCAAAGCCAAAGGGTGGCACGGTACCTGTTCGATTACCATTAATATTTTCATCTTCTTCATAAACTTCTATACAATATAAGATAATGAAATATTTAAACAAAACTCAAAATGCTTTTTCTCTTGTTGAACTTATGACGGCGGTTACGATTATCAGCATTCTTGCTGCCATTGCAGCTCCTTTGTACAGCCGGTATATAAGAAGTGCACGAACATCAGAGGCGATTGGAAACCTAGGCACTATTTCTATGTTTGAAGAAACTTATTTTTCAGAGAATTCGACCTATGTATCGGCGGCAGAGAATCCTGCGGGAAACATTCCTGGGCCTTCAGATCAGGGTGGAAGAAAAAATTTCTCTTCATCGGTATCGGGATGGAATCTACTTGGAAGGGTTATCCCGGATGGAACTCCTCTTGTGTTTCAATATGAAATTCGTGCGGGCCAATTTGACTCAGCGGGAAACTCCGTAACTGGCGGAACGGGTAACCTTGTTGCCTACAATTCGACTAAATCTCCTGGAATTGGTTGCAGTCCAGCTCTTGCTGTATACAGTGCGGAAAATCTCAATATTCCAAACACAACGTCAAGCAATTGGTTTTACGCAACAGCTGTCGGAAATCAAAAAGCTAATGGTTCTCAAAACATCTGTTCGCTGTTTATCAAAGTCATTGATCGTGTAGATATCTTTAAGCAGAATCCTACGGAATAATTTCGATATAATCTTTTTTAAGCAAGTAATAAACCATCTTGGCTGTTTCTAAGTCAGATTCAATACTTGCATCCAACACGGCTTGATAAAAGTGCTCATTTAAAATTAATTGAAGCACGTCTAATACTTTAGGATGTAATCTGGACAGAGGCGCTTGTAGTTTTGGTTTAATTCTCAACTTGGCCGTTGGAGCTGGCATTTTGTTTCGAATTTTTTCCAGCTCATCGAACTGTTGAAAACCCTCCATGAGAAGATTTTCAACTTGATCATCAATAGGGTGCTCAATATCAGAAGGTCTAAAATTATTTGGAAGCGGAAGAAGTTCAAAGTCACCCTTATTCCAAGTAAGCATTCTGTAAAGAGCTTTTCGGTGATAAACCTGTCCTGTTGTGGCACCTATGACTTTTCCGTCAAGAACAGTGATTTCGCCTTTGACAGTTGAACTGAGGATTAATGTACCACTCTTAGAATTCTGAGATAAATTTTGTAATAAATCTGCGACACTCATCGCAGACAAATCTCCAGACAAGGGTTTGGGACGCCGAATTTCTGGCTCAGAAACCATAACCTTTGGTACGGACAAGTCTGGTTGAGCATTTTGTTCTCGCGTCATAACACCAATATTAAAGTCCTCAGACACGGAAGGCTCTTTCGGAACCTCCATAACTCCCGAGGAACCTTCAAATTCTTCATCCAAATCAATCGACTCATCTTCCTTAGTGCGAGGTTCAGAAAAACCAGGCGAATCCGAAGCAACAGAAGCATTTTGTGTTTCAATGATAATTTTCACGAGAGACGTACCAACTTGAATTAGATCATCTTCCGAAAGAGGGTGACTACCCTTTACCTGTTTACGATTGAGCAATGTACCATTGGTGGATCCTAGATCTTCCAAAATCATTTCCGTATTGTGCACATGAATTTTGCAGTGCCGTCGCGATATTTTTTTCTCACTTAAAAAAATATCACATTCTTCACTTCGTCCAAAAACAAGCTCTCTAGGTGGATTGACTCGTATTTCTGATCCGGCGTTTTCACCTTCTAGAAATATTAACAACGCACTCTTAATTTCTTTTCCGTCCAGATTATTGCTCACCGACGTTATCCGATGCTCTCTCTATTATAAATGTCAATTTCGTCGCCCCTACTTGTATGACATCGTGCGATTTTAATGCGATCTCGGCAATTCGTACATCGTTAACAAACGTGCCATTTGTGGAGCCAAGGTCATTAATTAACACTTGTCCGCTATCTTGTACCTCAAAACACGCGTGAAGACGAGAAACATCAATGTCTTTCAAGGGGATGCCCACGCCTCCCCTTCCAATGACCGTTTTTTTACTACTCAAGTAAAAATCCTTGCCTTGATCTTTGCCTTTCACGACAGACAACTTATAGCGATGGACTGTGTTTTCATCAATACGGTGAAAACTGACCTCAGAAAGAGAATCAACGTTTTTTAATTCATCTGCAATGAGATCTTTAATATTTTTGCTCATCGCTACGCTTTTGAGACTCCTTCGAATACAATGAGCGTATTACCCACCTGAATAATATCATTCGGAAAGATGACGCAATTGTCTATTCGACGTTTATTAACATAGGTTCCATTCGATGATGCTAAATCACGAAGCACAACCTGGCCACCTTCGACGAGCTCAATAATGGCATGTTTTCTAGACACATCGACGTCCTTTAAAACAACGTCTGAGTTCACTCGTCCAATCGAAATGTTTGGTTTTTTTATACAAAAACTTTTACCCTGATCGTTTCCCAACGAAATTCTTAGATTAATGGTTTTTTCTTCCGGTTTAGTTGGTTTTGTTAAGGGATTTTGAATATCCGTGCGCTCGTCAGACTCGATAAATTCATTGTCAATCAGTGCAGATAAACCTCCTCCTTGAGCTAGAATATGAACAGCCTGTTTATTAATTAAATTTTTTGCCATTTCCTGATTTTTCTTCAGTCGAAATAGAGTTTTCCCAATTTTAATTTCATCACCGGGTGCAATAATCGCATGCTTGATTTGTTTGCTTCCCACAAAGGTTCCATTGCTGCTTCCAAGATCCATGATACTAAATTGATCGTTCGCATACTCAATCGCAGCATGGCTCGACGAAACGGAAGGATCTCGGACGATGATATCGGCATGTTTTCTTCCAAAAACGGTTTTCTGAAAAATAAGAGGGATGACTCGTCCACGCTCACTTCCCTCAACGAATTCAACCAGTACACCCAAATTCGTTGGAAGAAGTTTCTTTTTTGATCCTAAGGTTTGCTCGTTCATATTTATAAAATTTTTGAAATAATTTCAGTTAGTTATTTAATTCTACCACTTTGGGTTTTTAAGTGTCAAAGAGGCATTGACGAAGTGCCTTGGCAATTATATACAGGATCTCCAGTGAGAGGAATAAAACTGCTTTTATTAATAGGGGTTATGGCATTTCATGCATGCCATAAGATGACCCCAGATCAGTTCAGCGATGCCAAGCTTCTTTTTGAACATGGCATGAAACTGTATAATAACAAGGAGTACACTGAGTCCATCGCTTACTTTGAAAGTTTAAAATACCGATTTCCCACGAGCTCTTTTGCACCTGAGAGTGAACTAAAGATCGCCGATGCTCACTTTAATCGAGCCGAATTCCTTGAAGCTACCCTGAATTATCAAAATTTTAAGATGCTCTACCCGAGCCACCCCAAGGTACCCTACGCGACATATCAAATGGGTTTATGCTATTACGAGGAAGCACCAACCGCCATAGACAGAGATCAAGACAATTTAATCAAAGCCATCAATACACTTAATGAAGTTAAAGAAAAGTGGCCTACTTCAAAGGAAGCAAAAAAATCTGAAACCCTTATCACTAAGGCAAGAAAAGCTATTTATAGACGAGAAATGTACATCGCTAACTTTTACTTCAAACGAAAAGCTTTTGCGGCAGCTTTGACAAGATACAACGAAGTTCGTTCACAATATAATTTTCCAGATCTACTTCAAGAAGCAAGCTACAAGGCCGCCGCTTCCCAATATCATCTAAAAGCTTTTGATGCGGCTAGAGAAACTTTAGAACCCATAATAAAAGATAAAAGTTCAAAGTACCACAAACGCTCAGTGAACCTTTTAGCAAAAATCAATGAATCAACTAAAACAAACTAGAGTAACTCGAAATTTTACACTTCTTGAGTTGCTCTAAAAACTTCTATTATGAGACTTTAAGAGGCTGCCCTGAAATGGTCAGATTCTAGGCGCGAGAAGATGAGCCACCGGAGTGCACTTCCAGTACGTGAGGATGGCGAACCGACGAGCAACGACGAAGATGGGCGTTTATCGACAGCCCCATTATAAATACTCCGGACTTACGTCCGGAGTATTTACTTTTGCAGCTTCGCTGACCGAAGGAGCACCTTCCGGGCTGACGTCCGAGGTACTTTTGGACAAATTTCCAACCGCGAAGCGGTTTGAGGGGGTGGGGCAATTGTACAGGGTCCGCACCACAAGTGGCGCAGACCCTCGTCGGGAACAAAGTCCCCGACTTCACCCCATGGAACCGTCTGGCACCCCCAAGGCGAAGCCGCTGAGGGGGTGGCTCCATCATCGGCTTTGCCGATGGAGGGGGCGACGC